>JAEZEU010000105.1 GCA_023432885.1 Pseudomonadota bacterium
TGATAACGCCAGACTCTTCGCGCTTCTGGGCGGTCGACGCCTACAAGCCGGGCCAGCCACAGCCGAGCTTCGACAAGCAGCCGCTGCGCGATTACCTCGACGCCGAGCGTAGAGCCGGCCGCTGGAACGGCGAGGCGCCCGCACCGAAGCTGCCGGTGAGCGTCGTGGAGGCGACGAGCAAGCGCTACCTCGAAGCATATCGGCGCGTGACGGGGAACGAGCTGAGCATTTGAGGCACGGCGATGCCGGCGGTACACCGCTGCCCCTCGGCACAAAAACGCGAAAACAACCCCATGCAAAGTAGGCCAGGCGCGGGCACTGCAACGCGACCGTAGCACGGCTTCCGACCAGGGTCGCCCCGGCGGAGGCCGCGTCATGATGAATCCGCTTCACCTGGCACGAGCACACGTCGCGATGGCGTTGCCCGGCGCGGGACGCTAGGCTCCTCCCAAAGAACGAAAAGGGAGGCACCCATGTCCGAAGAAAATTCCGTCCTCGTCGACCGCGAGGGCATGGTGACCATCATCTCAATCAACCGTCCGCATTGCCGCAATGCCGTGGACGGCGCAACCGCGCGGAAACTCTATGACGCTTTCCTCGCCTTCGACGCCGACGAGAACGCGTCCGTTGCGGTCTTCACCGGCACCGGCGGCCATTTCTGCGCCGGCGCCGACCTGAAGAAGGTCGCGGCCGGCGATCCCGAGAAGAAGCGTGAGCTTGGCGGCTTCGACACCATCGCGCCGATGGGGCCGAGCCGGCTGCGGCTGTCCAAGCCTGTGATCGCCGCGGTCGAGGGCTTTGCAGTGGCCGGCGGCATGGAGCTGGCGCTGTGGGCCGACATGCGCGTCGTCGCGGAGAATGCGACATTCGGCATCTTCTGTCGGCGCTTTGGCGTGCCGCTGATCGACCTCGGCACCATTCGCCTGCCACGTCTGATCGGGCACTCGCGGGCGATCGACCTGATCCTCACCGGGCGCCCGGTCGACGCAGACGAGGCGCTTCGCCTGGGGCTTGCCAACCGCGTGGTCGGCCGCGGCGAGGCTTGCGCCAAAGCGATCGCGCTGGCGCAGGAGATCGCGCGGTTCCCGCAAACCTGTCTGCGCGCCGACCGGCTTTCGGCGCTCCGGCAATGGGATCTCTCCGAGGAGGAAGCGATCGCGAACGAAATGCGCGGCGGCCTGGAAGTGATTACGTCGGGCGAAACGTTCGCGGGCGCATCGCGCTTTGCCTCCGGCGTCGGACGGCACGGCGCCTTCAGCAAGGAGTAAGCAGAACCCGAAGCGCCCGCAAATTCCTGTTTGCGGGCGCAGCGCAGTCGTCTACCACTGGGCCGGGTCTGGCGGGGCGATTGCGCAGTGGGTCGTTCGTTTGGTTCTTTGATTTCAAGCATTAAGTCGGACACCGTGATCAGTGACGTGCTGGGCGGCGCGGCCGCCAGCGTCCTGATGGTCGTCTCTGGGCTGTCCTACGCGCTTCTGATCTTTACCGGTCCGCTTGCGCCCTATCTCGCCTATGGCCTCGCCAGCACCTTCATTGCATCTGCGGTCATCGCGGCGGTGCTCGCGTCCGGCAGTTCGATCCGCTTCGCGGTTGGCGGGCCGGACACTTCGACCGCGGCGATGACGGGCATTCTGGCGGCGGGGCTGGTCGAGCGGCTGTCGGCCGCCGATCCATCCGCGCCCCTGCTTGCCCCGACCCTGATCACGCTCGGCCTCACCGGCCTCGCAACCGGGCTTGTGCTATGCGGCTTCGGCCTCACCCGGCTCGGCCGCGCGATCCGCTATGTTCCCTATCCGGTGGTCGGAGGTTTCGTCGGCGCCACCGGGTGCCTGATCCTGCTTGGGGCCGCCAGGGTGATAACCGGTCACCGCCTTGAATTCGGACGCCTGGGCGAATTTGCCGATGCGACGATTCTGCTGGAATTTGGCGCAGCAGGAATCATGGCGCTGGCGCTGTATTTCACTTGGCATCGTTCGCGCAGCCCGATCGGCCTGCCCGTGATCCTGATCGGCGGCGTCGTGATCGGTCATATCGGATTCCGGCTCGCCGGCTTTTCGCTCGCGGAGGCGCAGGGCGCCGGCTGGGTGTTCGTGCCGCCGCCGAAACCGGAGCTGACGCTGCCTTGGACCGAGATCGGCGATTATCCGTGGCGCATCTTCGCCGATCTCTCCGCCGACCTCATCGCCGTGATCTTCGTGGCCGCATCGAGCACGCTATTCAACACCACCGGCGTCGAGGTCGCGACCCAGCGCGACGCCAATCTCGAACGCGAGCTCAACGTCACCGGACTTGCCAACATACTGTCAGGCGCCTTCGGAGGATATACCGGCTGCGTCTCGGTCAGCCGCACCGTCCTTGCCTTCAACACCGGCAGCCGGGGCCGACTGGCCGGGCTGACCGCATCGGCAATTGCACTGCTGATGCTGGCACAGGCGCCGGTCCTGCTCGGCTACATTCCGAAATTCGTGCTCGGCGGCCTGCTGATCTATCTCGGCGCCGGCATGCTTCACAAATGGATCGTCGAGTCCCGCAAGCGGCTGACCGTTACGGAATATGTCTCGCTGCTGGCGATCATCCTCATCATCCTGCAATGGGGCTTCGTTCCCGGCGTGCTGATCGGCGTAATCATCGGCTGCGCGACCTTCGCACTGAGCGCCTCGCGGATCGACTCCATTAAATTCCATTTCGACGGCTCGGAGTATCGCTCATCGCTCGACCGCTCGCGCGAGGAACAGGCAGTGCTCGCGGCGCATGGCGGCGCGATCCAGGGTCTGAACTTGCAAAGCTATCTGTTCTTCGGTTCCGCCAACCGGCTGTCGCAGCACGTCAAGGCGCTGCTGCAGCGCCGCCCGGAATGCCGCTACCTGCTGTTCGATTTCAAGCTCGTCACCGGCATCGATTCGTCCGCCGCCTACAGCTTCATCCAGATCAAGCGCGCTGCCGACGAGCGCGGCGTGCGCCTCGTGCTGGTGCATCTGTCGGCTGCCGCCGAGAAGGCCTTGCGGTCCAGCGGATTCCTGGCCGGCGACGTTCATGTCGTGGCGGAGCTCGATCATGCGCTGGAATGGTGCGAGAACGAAATCATCGCGCAGCATCAGGATCGCGCAGAGGAAGAAGCGAACCTCCGCAACTGGTTCACGCAGATGCTCGGCAACGAGCGGGATGCCGACGAACTGATGACCCGCTGCGAGCGGCTCGAGGTCGCGGCAGGCGAGACGATCGTGAGCTCGGGAGCGGCGGCCGATTCCATGCATTTCATTCTGGACGGGCGCGTCGGCGTGATGATCCCCGGTGAAAACAGCCGGCCGACGCGGGTGCGCAGTCTCGGCCGCTACACCACGATCGGCGAGATGGGGCTGGTGTCGGGCGCACCACGCAGCGCGACGATCCAGGCCGAGTTGGCGAGCGTGCTCTATGTGCTGAGCAAGGCGCAGTTCGAAGCGATCAAGAACGAGCAGCCACAGCTCGGGCAGAAGCTGCTGACGTATTTCATGAGTGTAATGGCGGAGCGGTTGACATTCGCCAACCGCATGATCGCGGTGCTGCGGAGGTAGTTTTCAAAGCCCGGCCACGCACTCGATGTCGTTCCTGCGACAGCAAAGACCCATTAACCACCGATGTTGGTACGGGGCGCGAGGTGGCTCCAGCGTGCCGCCGCGCTGAAGCCCCTTCTGATATATCCCGGATCGAGCCCGCTTACAGCTCTCTTTCCGGGACGACACCGCCGATGTGGTGGTCGCGGAGGTTACACCCCCGCCATCATCACGTATTTGATCTCGACATATTCTTCCATGCCGTGATGCGAGCCTTCGCGGCCCAAGCCCGATTCCTTGACGCCGCCGAACGGCGCGACTTCGGTCGTGATCAGGCCGGTATTGACGCCGACCATGCCCGATTCCAGCGCTTCGGCGACACGCCAGACGCGTCCCAAATCGCGGGCGTAGAAGTAGGAGGCAAGGCCGAACGGCGAGTTGTTGCACATCGCGATAACCTCGGCCTCGTCCTTGAAGCGGAACACCGGCGCGAGCGGGCCGAAGGTTTCTTCATGCGCGACCAGCGCATCGGCCTTCACGTTGGAAAGCACGGTCGGCTCGAAGAAGCTGCCGCCGAGCGCGTGACGCTTGCCGCCGGTGACGATTTTCGCGCCGCCCTTCACGGCGTCATCGATGTGCTTCTCGACCTTCAGCACCGCATCCATGTTGATCAGCGGGCCCTGCACCACGCCGTCTTCCGTGCCGTCGCCGATCTTCATCGCCGCGACCTTCTTCGAGAGCTTCTGCACAAACTCGTCGTAGATCTTGTCCTGGGCATAGATCCGGTTGGCGCAGACGCAGGTCTGGCCCATGTTGCGGTACTTCGAGACGATGGCGCCTTCCACCGCGGCATCGATGTCGGCATCGTCGAACACCACGAACGGCGCGTTGCCGCCGAGCTCGAGGCCGAGCTTCTTCACGCCGACCGAAGCCTGCTGATAGAGGATCTTGCCGACCTCGGTCGAGCCGGTGAAGCCGACGAAGCGCACGGCGGGATGCTCGCACAACACCTTGCCGATCGCCGACGAATTGCCGGTGAGGATGTTGAACACGCCCTTGGGCACGCCGGCCTTTTCGGCAAGTGCAACCAGCGCCAGCGCCGTCAGCGGCGTCTCGTTGGCGGGCTTGAGCACCACGGTGCACCCTGCGGCGAGCGCGGGCGAGACTTTCCGCGTGATCATCGAGCACGGGAAATTCCAGGGCGTGATGGCGCCGCAGACGCCGATGGGCTGCTTGATCGCGAGCAGGCGCGCATCCGGCCGTTGCGTCGGGATGGTCTCGCCATAGACGCGGCGGGCCTCTTCCGCAAAGAACTCGACATAGGCGCCGCCGATATCGACTTCGCCGAGCGCCTCCGACAACGGCTTGCCCTGCTCGGAGGTGAGGATCAGCGCGAGGTCCTCGCGGTTGGCGGCGATCAGCTCGAACCACTTGCGCAATATATTTGAACGCTGTTTTGCGGTGAGCTTGGCCCAACCGGGAAAGGCGCGCTCGGCCGCTTCGACCGCCTGCGTCGTCTCCGCCGTGCTCATGACGGGCACTTTCGCCAGTTCAACGCCATTGACGGGATTGGTGACAGGACGCGAGGGCGTGCCGACCCAGGCACCGTCGATGTAGCAGCGATCCCGGAGCAGCGAGGGGTCCTTCAACCGGTCGCGCAGCGAGGGAGAGGACGTCCGGGTGCGGGCGGCGGCGGTCGGGGTCATGGGCTTGCTCCTCGGATTTTCTGGAGAATTGGCCCCAACATATAGGCGCAAAGCCGCGACAATGCATCGTCGCCCAAGGGCGCGGTTTGAAACATTTAAAGATCTTTTCGCAGTCGTTCCGAGGCGATGCGAAGCATCAAACCCGGAACCTCCAGATTCCCCATGCACAAATGCGCATCTGAGGTTCACGCTTCGCGTGACCCGGAATGACAGCCTACGCCGCGCCGTTCATATAGGTTTCGCGGCGGCCGATCATGCGCTCGGCGGCAGCCTTCGCGTCGGCGCGCGATGAGGTGGCGCAGGTGCGATATTCCAGATCAGGCAGCGAGGCAGGGTCGCGGCGGCCGAACCAGGAGCGCGAACCGACCTGCAGCCGGGCCAGCGCCTGCGCGACATTGTCGACCGCTTCGAAGGAATGCAGCGCGCCTGACCCGGCGACGCGCACTTCATAGAGGCCCGGCGTGATCGGCGCTTCGATGTTCTCGCCGCGGCCCGGCCGCGGATACCGCTTCCACTCGCTCCACTTGGAGATCATGAGCTAACCCCTGCAACGAAGATTTTTTGTAATTGATCGAGCCGGGACAATCGGTCCCGCACCTCACTCGCTTACTATTTGTCCTGAAATCTGAATGCTTTACAGAACCAACGCGGCCGCACCAGCACCGATGAAAGCATAACCCCTCGAGTACGGGCGGTCACCGAACCTTGCAAGCCTTCCACCGCTAATTGTGGCGAAGTGTTGCAGATTGGCCGCGCCGCCGCCGGTTCCCCGCCACGCGCGCCAGCCATCACGAATTCGCGATGTTGGGTCGCGTGCAACTCACGCGCGCTTGATGGACGCAAGGCACGATAGGAGGATGGGCTCTCCAAAATAATACAATTTCACGGAGGCGATCCCCATGCAGACCAAGTCTGAAATCGACCAGCTGTTGCGCCAGAAATGCGAGGCGAAGGAAATTCCCGGTGTCGTTGCGATGGCGGCTACCGGAAGCGAGACCATCTACGAGGGCGCCTTCGGCAAGCGCGACCTCGGCAAGGACGACGCCATGACGGCCGACAGCGTGTTCTGGATCGCCTCGATGACCAAGGCGATCACGACCGCCGCCGGTATGCAGCTGGTTGAGCAGGGCAAGCTCTCGCTCGACGAACCGATCGGCAAAGTGCTGCCTGATCTGGCTTCGCCCCAGGTGCTCGAAGGCTTTGACGCCAGCGGCAATCCGAAACTGCGGCCCGCGAAGGGCGCAATCACGTTGCGCCAGCTGATGACGCACACGGCGGGCTTCGTCTACAATATGTGGAACGGCGACAACGCCCTTTATCTGGAGAAGACCGGAACGCCGGCCATCACCACCTGCCAGAATGCCGCGCTCAAGACACCGCTCGCGAGCGATCCCGGCACGCGCTGGGAGTACGGCACCAATATCGATTTCGTCGGCAAGGCGGTGGAAGCTGTCAGCGGCAAGAAGCTTGATGCCTATCTGCGCGAGAATCTGTTCGCGCCGCTCGGCATGAATGACACCGGCTTCAAGATCAGCGATTCCATGCGCAAGCGGCTGGTCGGCATGCATGCGCGTTCGCCTGAAGGACTGGCGCCGATTCCGTTCGAGTTGGAGCAGAATCCGGAATTCCATATGGGCGGCGGCGGACTCTACGGTACAGCGGCCGACTACATCAAATTCACCCAGATGATCCTCAACAAGGGCAAGGGTGGCGGCAACGAGGTCCTGAAGCCCGAGACCGTGGCGCTGATGGGCCAGAACAACATCGGCGGACTGGAAGTCGGCAAGATGACGACGGTGTTGCCGATCTACACCAACGATGTCGACCTCTATCCCGGCATGGTGAAGAAGTGGGGGCTCAGCTTCCTGATCAACACCGCGCAGACGCCGGAAGGCCGCAGCGCCGGCAGCCTTGCCTGGGCGGGCCTTGCCAACACCTATTTCTGGATCGATCCGACGCGCGATGTCTCTGGTGTGATCCTGATGCAGCTACTGCCGTTCGCCGACAGTATCTGCCTCGAAGCCTTTGCCGGATTCGAGCGCGGCATCTATGCCGGCCTCGGCGCCGGCAGCGGACAGCGGGCGGCGTGAGATCGCCGTCTCCCGGTCGTCATGCCCGGGCTCGTTCCGGGCATGAGTGACTTTCCTGTCCGCGAGCTAGAGCATGATGAAATCAGGTTCAGCTGGAGCGGCATCGGAGTGAGCAACCGGCAACATAGGTAACAGTTCAAACCGGCGACATAGGTAACACAATTTGCGTTTCGTTCAGGTCGTTCACCTCTCCCTTCGGGAGAGGTCGGCGCAGAGCGCCGGGTGAGGGCTTACGGTCCCTCGTTAGAGCAGTGTCCCTCACCCGATTTGCTGAGCAAATCGACCTCTCCCGAAGGGAGAGGTGGATCGAGTTCGTCGAACTATCGATTCACCCAAATGCCATTGTGCATTAAAGCGCAGATGGCCAAGCCCCGGCCATGACAAGTTGAGAGATCAAGGGTGAATT
>JAEZEU010000139.1 GCA_023432885.1 Pseudomonadota bacterium
CTCTTCCGTTGAGGATATGCGGCATGATGAACACAGGCGATCTGGCCACCAGGGTTACGGACTTGGCGGTCGTGCAGATATCGCTGGCAACGTCTACGGCACTGTTTGCGGCACCAATAATGCAGACGCGCTTGCCGGTGAATGCTTCGGGCACGCGATAGTCCGCCGAGTGGACGTACTCGCCGCGAAAGTTGTCCTTGATTTCGGGAGCATGAAGCGGCCGCGTATAGGGGCCGCTGCAAACGACCACGATGTCGAAAGCTTCGATGCTCCCATCAACCGTCTTGACTGTCCATCTGCGCGTATCTCCCGCGGACGGACAAGGTAAAACCTTGACCACCTCCTTGCGAAGCTTGATGTGCGGGCTGAGGCCGAAATGCTCGGCATAGCGCTGGAGATACCTCGCCATGTCACGATGGTCGGGGATACGCTGCACGGTGGGGTCGAAGGGAAATCCTTCGAAGGCCGTTAGCTTTTTTGAGGTATTGATGTGCAGATTTCGATAAAGGAAGTTGCGACCGTTATCGTTGTCAAAGACCCAAGTGCCGCCGACAACCGACCCAATCTCATAGACGGTAACGTCGAACCCGGACTCCTTCATCGTCTTTGCGCTGACAAGCCCTGCGGGTCCTGCGCCAATGATCGCTACACGTCGACCATTCGATTGAAATTGCTTGGCGCGTTTCAACGTTCGACCCCGTTTCGCATGAAGCTAGTGGAATCGATCCGGATCGCAATTTGGTTCTTATGTAGGTCATCCTTAAGCTTTTTTTATCCTTTCGGCAGCCTCTTCGACCGAACTCGGAGGCCGCCGGCGATGTCCGTTGAACTCCTGTAGCAAGCGCGCCCACCAACGCGCTTATCGGACGATTTCTCGGGTCACTTTTCCTTGGCGCAGTTCATGCATTTCGTTGCTCGGCAGCGCCGCCGCGAGGTCGATTGCGGGCCGGCAGATACCGTGACCGCCGACCTTTAGAAATCCCAGGGCGTTGGCGGAAGACCCCACTATCAAGGATTGCGGAATCGCTGTTCGATTCCGTTTGCAAAACTTATGGATCCGTCTTCGCTTGCCAAATCCACCCTTCACATAAGGGACTGAATTCGCTTTCGTTTCATTTTGTCGCAGGCGATTATTTGAGCTGGCCGGGAATGTCGCATGGCACAAGAATTCGGTTGGATTTATGGTTTTCGCATGTTGGACCTTGAAGCACTCCGGACATTTGTAAATGTAGTCGAGCACGGCTCGTTCGCTGCAGCCGCAGGTCGGGTGTATCGAAGCCAGCCTGCGGTCACTCAACGCATCCAGCGACTGGAGTCCGCGATCGGACGACCGTTGTTCCGAAAGGTCGGACGGTCGAAGCAGCTCACCGAGGACGGAGTTACGTTGCTGGACTATGCGCGCCGCATCATGGCGCTCCATGATGCTGCGTGCGCCTCCCTGCTGGGTGACCGTCTGAGCGGAGAGATCCGCCTGGGCGCTCCAGACGACGCGACCGAGACCATCGTTCCTGATCTGTTGAGGCAGTTCTCGACGGTCTTCCCGGACGTCAGGGTGATTATTCATGTCGCCCGGAGCGCATTTCTTATGCAGTCACTGCAACAGGGGCAGATCGATATGGCTGTGTCGACGCGAGATGAGACAGCGCATCCGCGTCTGCGCATACGCAATCTTCCGACGGTATGGATCGCAGCGGCCGATTTTAAGCTCTCTCAAAGCGAGACCCTGCCTTTGGTATGCCACGATGAACCGAGCCTGTATCGTTCGCTGGCGCTCGATGCGCTCAGCAAGGCTAAGATTCCGAAGCGGATCTGTCACATCTCCGGCTCCTTATCCGGAATCCGCGCGGCAGTCCGAGCGGGCCTCGGAGTTACCGCGCGCACCATCGAAATGCTTGAGCCATCATTGCGCGTGTTAGGCACGGCCGACGGTCTTCCTCCACTCCCGGACGTCAATTTCTATCTTTATCTCTCTGGCAGTAAGCCGGATCCCACCGCTACGCGTTTGTTCGACAATATCCAGCGGACGTTTGGATTTGGGATTTGAAACGCCGTCATTTCGCCACACGTACTCGCCGGCAACAGCGGCCTTCGTCTCTAATCCTCCGTCAAGTTCAGGCCCGACCTCCCCGTCACAAGACAGGTATCTTCGTATGCGATTGCATAACCGGTGCCAGGCCACTGGTATTCGCAACAAGCGATCATACCCTCCATTAGAGAACCGTTTTCCCGCCGCGTGAACTTGAGGTGGGCTAGATTGTTCCGTCCGAGAAGGTGGCCGACGTCGCGGTCATATGAAGTGGGGGATCGTCCAATGTCCGAATATAGCCGATTGGAGCTCAGATGCGGCTTGGCGTCACTGATGCACTTGACGGCCAATGCATGGATGTCGTGCCCAATCGTCCCCGCCGCACATGCCGGTATCAAACGGTTCTTGACCGCGTCACGGAAGGTGTCGAGCAGTTCCTGACTGGCCTCGTCGAAACAAAGCGTCCGGGCGATATCGGAGCAACCCAGCATCATACCGTCGGGCGCCATCATCAGACAGCCAGCATCGATCTTCAAAGTCCGCGCGGCCTTAGTGATCGGATAATGCGTCGGATTCGAAGGAAACATAGTCCGCGCTCCGGTATGGAAGTTCGTCAAGGTCCGCGCAACGCGGAAGTCCGGAGCAAATTCAGCAAAGAAACCGCGCAGCGCGTGCAGATAGACGGAATAGGCGTCCAACTCAGTTATGGTTCGACCACTCGTTACAGAGTCGCGGGCAAAGTCCAGAGCCCGTTCCATGGCATGGCGCGACGCCCTCGTCGTGACTACGTAGGCGCCGAGATCGGGTAACGTCGATCTATCGCGCCATACCCGCAGGAGCGTATCGCCCGGAGTGGTGACGCGACGATCCAGCCGAAGGGCTGCCGCCAACCAGGTTTCTACATCATCCTCCTCGACCGCGATGCTGCCAGAAGGGGCGATGGCGTCCAGCGCGCCGGCGATATTCTCGAATATGGCCGCACCATCCACCCTGCCGGCTTCCACCACGTGGATTCCGCCCCCGCGCGTGTAGATCACGGCGATCGGACGTCGTTTCCCCCTCATCGGTATCCCGGACAGCTCCTGGACGTTGATTATCGAGCTGGCCAGCACAGCCTCGACACCCGCGTCGGCGAGCAATTCGTCGAGCAGAACAAATCGCCGATCGAGCCGATCCATCAAATACGGCGCTATGCGTTCACGGATCGAAGATCGCTCCAGGATACTGCTTGCGATTTCATTCACGCGCTGCCGGTACGCAGACAGCTTCGTTAAGGCGTCCGAAGGCCGGATCGTCGTGACCGAGATCGTACCTGGTTTCACATAGCTTTCGAGAGTCACCCGAAAATGGTGCTCGAGGCGCTTGGTAATTCCAATCGGGATGCGAGGATCAACCGTTAGATCGGCTTGCCCGTCTCCAATGGCAGCGACCGCATCTTCAAACGACGCATGCGCCGGCGGCGCCGGATCGTCGAAGTTGAAATAAGGCTGATAGTAAATCGGCTTGATGTCTGGCGGCAAATGGGCCGCTTCGACATTCCCGGCCTCGACTTGAAGGAACAAACCGAACCTTCGGTCGCCCCTCTCCAGCAGAAATGGCGTCACCGACTTCGTGTTATCGAAGGCACGCAGTGCCATCAAAAACCGGTCGGTCAGCGCGCAGCCAAATTGATGTTCTATGTAGCTCCAGTCGGAGTGAAGATGCATTACAGTCTTTCATCCTCAAACTGAAACCGATGATCTCGCCCCATGCTCAAATCGACGACCGTGTCGCAAACCTGAATATCGAGACGAATGGGCTCAATCACCATCCCGTCGGAAACGGGTGTCACGCAAGCCATGCAGATGGTCCCGTTCGCACGCACCACGCAGCAGGCGCACATCCCGCGACGACATGACAAATAGTATCCGATGGTGCCATCCTGATTGCGGGACAGGTACTGGAGAGCGCCGCTGATGCTGGAGAGCCCGACGTCTGGCAACTCATACTCGAAATGCCGCATAACGGCAGGATCGTCCGGGTCGTTGCGAACCAATGTAATGCGCATGACGTCTACTCGGCGAGGGCTAATGTTGAATGGACAAGCTTTCCGCCGCTTTTCGTCACGATCCCATGCCGCAGGAACTTGTCGTCGCTATCTGGAAAGTCTTCTCTGAAGTGCGCACCGCGGCTCTCTTGACGTTCGAGTGCAGACATGACCATCGCTTGGACGGTTACCGCCGAGCTTCTCGCCTCCAGTGCGTCAATCACGCGACGATCATACGGGCGATTGAAATCGAGCCCCTGGCAGATCATCTGCGCTTCCTCGACGACCGGCTTGATCGCCTCTATGGCCCGACAAAGACCCTCCGATGACCGGACCACGTTCAGGCCAGCATTAGCGATGACCTGAACCTTCTCCAGAAGCTGCTGTGCCGGTGTGCCCCTTCGCGGATCATCGTCGGTAGCCGCGTCGGGAGCCTGGAGCGAAGCTTGGTTGATTGTCGATGCATCTTTCGCCCGACGCGCTGCTGCGCGACCCGCGACACGGCCCTGAACGAGGAATTGCGTACATGCATTACCCGACAGCCGATTGGCTCCATGAACGCCACCGGCGACCTCACCGCAGGCAAAAAGTCCCCGAACAGATGTTTCACAGGCTTCGTTGATCTGAATGCCTCCCATCATGAAATGGGCGGCAGGCGCGACCTCGACCGCGTAACCCTGTTTGATACGCGCCACGAGCTCCTTGAAGTCGAAACCTTCCCAGACCCAGTTCGATCTCAACAAAGGCTTGCCATACCATTGCGGAAGGAAGTCGAGCACGTCCTGGGGCAGATGAGCCCAGGACATGAAGACGCCACCACCGGGGCCACCCCGTCCCTCCTGAACTTCCCTAACGCAAGCGCGTGAAACGATGTCGCGCGTAGACATTTCCATGCGTTCTGCATCGTACCGTTGCATGAACCGTTCGCCGTATCGGTTGAGGAGCCATGCCCGGGTTCCGCTTTGCGGGCCGATAATCCAAGGAAACTGGATTCCGCGCCAAAGCGGCGGGTTCACCAGGCAACATGGCAGGAATTGAATCATCTCCATATCGATCAAAGACGCGCCGGCCCCGAGGGCCAATTGATATCCGTCCCCGACCAACTCCTCAGGCACCGTACGGAATGGATGCACCATGCCTCCTCCGCCAGCGGCGATGATCACCGCGCCTGCTGCGATCGTCCGCCTCGTGCCCCGCCGCATGTCGTAACCGGAGATGCCGACCGCATGGCCGCCATCCGTTAGAACCTCGGTCACGTAGAACTCATCGCGATACCTTACACCTGCGGCGGCAGCTTTCCTCGAGAGTATCTGAAGAAGCTGCATCCCTGAGACTAGCACGCCGCGAGGGAACTGATGACCAGGCGCGTGGCCAATGCCCGCGACCTTCAGCCCAGCTTTGATGAGTGGCTCCAACTCCGCTCCAACGTCACACACCATCGACTGAACGAGCTGCCGATTGTTCAGGTAGCCGCCCCCCTTCATCGTGTCGTCGAAGAACTTTGCGGCGCTATCGCCGCTCTGCCGCGAGAGGCCCAGCTTATGGATAGTCTCGCCGTCGACCGAGATGTCACCCGTAATTGTTGCCGTTGCGCCCGATCGACCAATTTGCCCTTTGCTGACGACCAGTACAGAAAGTCCCTCCTTGGCGGCTTCCTGGCCGGCGACCAAGCCGGCGGCTCCGCTTCCAATTACGACGACATCGAATTTCGGGATCGAGTAGTTAGTCATCGCACCATTTCCGACAATTCTCTGCGTGCTTGCTCAAAAAGCCCTCGCACCGGTAGGCCGGACGGCAAATCGCGGAGCCGCTCATACAGCGATGCCGCACAAACATCTGACACCGACTCACGCGCACATCCCATGAACTTGGTCTTGAGTTCGGCGTCCGTCATCGGATCGCTCGGCATGCCATGCGCGGCCAGCACGCGATGTTTCAACACGCTTCCATTCGTCAGTTCCACGATGATCTCGGCAGCCTCCGGATACTGCTGCACGCCGCCCACGCTGCCGATCCCCTCTACGCGCTCCATCACGACTTTCGACATCGCTTTGCGCAATTCTTTCGAATGGAGCACACTGTCTCTCAGCTGCCTCACGGAAAACTCGCCATGCTCTAGCTGGCATGCGACTGCGAACGGGAGGCTGAACTGTGCCTGCGTCAGATTAGCGGGAGCTGGATATCGCAGATTTTCCGCGACCAACGGCGCGACTTTGCACGTTACGGTTTTTACGTCAGCACCGCTGATGCGGGCGTTGCTCATCAGTTCGCCGACCGCCTGGCTGGCCGCTTGCGCACCGGAGCAGGCGGGATATGGCTTGAACGCCAATCCAGAGTCGACCAACGAATAGCGCTTACCGAGTTCTTCGAACTTCGTCGCGTCAAGATTGCCTTTGTTGAACACGGCCGCAAGGCCGATCGGATGCTCGATCGTCGACAGATTTCCCTCGGCCCCGTTCCGCGCCAGCAAGGCCGCTCGGACACCGGCTTGCGCCGCCATGCCTGCCCCGATGGGATTAGCATCGGTCCCGAGGATAGTCCGCATGCCGAACGTCAGACTACTGGCGATCGCCAAAGCATGTCCGGTGGTTACACTGTCGAGGCCAAACGCTCGGCAAGCTCCTGCAGCCGCCCCGATTGAGCCTAGGGTGGCTGTCGTCCACCAGCCCTGCCAGAAAATATCGGTCAAGGCTCGCCCCAGCGTATAGGTGACTTCAGATCCGACCACGAAGGATGCCAGCAGGTCGGATGCTGTCGCATTGGCCTCCTCGGCGGAGGCCAGGACGGCCGGCAGAACTACGCAGGAAGCGTGCAAAATTCCGTCATAGCTGGTGTCGTCAAAATCCAGGAGATGAGCCGCGACTCCGTTCGCAAGCGCGGCGCCGGCCGCCTTGCGAGACTCACTTCCAGAGAACACAGTCGAATTTCCCTGGAGACATTCCTCTGCCACCATACGCCCGACCTTTAGGCTGAGTGGTCTGACCGCCCCCGCCAGCATAACACCCGTCGTATCGACGATCGCGCGAGTCGCTGCATGGCGGACGTCGCCGGAAATGCATGCGAAATCGAAAGCAGCACTCCAGTTCGCGATTCGCTCGATATGCGTGGTTGTAGTGTCTGACAAAGTGCCTCCGCATCGCTCAATCAAGTGCGATTGTCTCGTCGCCTCGCCGCGTACTCGATGATTCTACGCTTCAAACCTGGGCGGCTCGCACTTCGTACAAGCATCGCCATATCCCGGTCACCCTCGGCGTCACCAGACGCCTCATGCAGACGCGTGAGGGTCTCGGCATCGACCGCCACCGAAGGAAGCTTCTTGAGCAAGTCTGAAGTTGATTCCGAGACTTCGATCGTCCGCGTAACGAGACCGGATTCGAGCGCATCAGAGAGCGACACTACCATTCCGGTCGTCGTCCATTGCCTTGCCCTCGCTCTGCCGACTCTCTCGGACAGACGCCGGGTTCCCAAGACGATCCCAAAGCCCGCACCGGGGAAGCAAAATTTACAGTCCGGCCTCGCTAATCTGACGTCGCATGCGGCGAACAGGTCCGCACCTGCACCCCAGACTCGGCCCATTCCGATCGAGACCGTTCGCAACCGCGAAGTCCAGACCATGCTAAGAAGTGTCTCGATCCTTACAAACCGCATGAGCAGCCCGGAATCGTCCGTCTCCTCTATCTGGTCTAGATCAAATCCGGTGCAGAAGTGTCGCCCCGTTCCTTGAAAGACAACGGTATCGATCCCGGACTTTCGGGTCCCCTCCTCGAGCGCCGCAATCAACTTCTCGACCAAAGCACTTGACAACCCATTGCCTCGCGCGGGTCGATTTAATTCGATCAGCATCGTCGATTCGGCATAACTAACGCGGGCAGGTTCTTCCGGCTCAAACATGACTTATCCGATGAGTGTCCTCGACGCGATATCCAGGTCATCAAGAAGATCGACAATGTCTTCAAGTCCCGCGTGGAAGCGGAGGACAGGACCTTTTGGAGGCTGGGAAAGTGATCGAAGCGTCTTGCCATTCTCCAGACGGGCAAGGCTTTCATAACCACCCCACGACGAGCCGATTCCGAACAGCGATAAGGCATCGATGAATCGGGACGCTCTTCCATCGTCGATATCGTCGCGAAGCTGGATCGTGAACAATCCGTTCGCACCATGGAAATCTCGCTGCCAGATCTGGTGACCTGAATGCTCCGGAAGTGCCGGATAATGCACCCTATCCACGAACGGTTGCCGCTGGAACCATTCGATCAAGCCGCCGGCTTGAGTCTCATGACTCTTCATCCGAACCGCTAGTGTTCTTAGTCCACGTAGCACTTGGTAGGAATCGTCCGGTGACGCCGCAATGCCCGTCAGCTCAGCCATGCTGTTGATGGCAGGCCATGCTCGCTCATTGGCGACGACCGCGCCAAGCAACACGTCTGAATGCCCATTCAGGTACTTCGTCGCCGATAGAATGGAGATGTCGGCCCCAAGCTTGATCGGGTGATACAACCAACCCGAAGCCCATGTGTTATCTACGGCAAGAAGAGCACCAGCCCGCTTCGCCAACGCTCCCAATTCCGGCAGGTCGGCGAGTTCGAACAGCCCGGCGCCTGGCAGTTCGAAGTATATCAATCGAGTGTTGGGCCGGATCAATGCTTCGATGCCAACGCCGTCGGCCCGGCAGAAGTCGTGCTCCACCCCGCATCGCTTCAGAACCGAGGAGACGTACTTCCGAACCGGTCCATAAACGCCATCGCTCACGATAGCGTGGTCACCCGCACTGAGGGACGCCTGGAACACCAGCACGTTTGCGCTCAATCCCGATGGCAGTATACGAGCTCCGTATCCGTGCTCGAGATCGACTAGCGCGTCCTCCAACGAGAACGTTGTCGCCGTGCCACGCCTACCGTAGGCGCGAGGTTGCCGGGTCGAGTCTCTCTCAGCCTCAACGGCCCGCATCGCGCCTACCGTTTCATAAAGAAAGGTAGAGGCGCGCTCGACCACCGGATTTACCGAGACGCCATTCCCTGACGCGCGTCCCGAATGGATCAGGCGCGATTGTCGATTGAGCTTGCGAAGGCCTCTGTCGTCGGTCACGGCAGGCCTGTCAGCGGGCTGCGGTCAGTTCGGCAATGATTTCCTGCGTATGTTCACCAAGCGCCGGTGGTCGACGATAAACATCGAAATCAAGCCCGGGAACCCGAACCGGAGATTTGAATGTTCTCGTCTGGCGACCTCCCGGCAGCTCAAGCGGCTGGACCCATCCGTAGTGCTCAACTTGCTCGTCCGCGAGAGCTTGGGAGAATGTGTTGATCGGTGCACACGGCACCCCGCGCTCCCGCATCCGCGTTAGCCAGATTTCCGATGGCAGTTTAACGAAGACCTTCTCGAGAGATTCCCGAAGCTCTACCTGATGCTTCGCACGCAGAGAGGGGCTCTCGAACCGTGGATTCGCCAAAAGCTCTGGCAGCCCCGCGACTTCGCAGGCCCGGCGGAACAAATCGTTATTTCCGGCCGCGAGAACGAAGTACCCGTCGGCGCACCTAAATGCCTGATATGGCGCGTTTCGCGGATGTGCTGAACCTAGCTTTTTCGGATCTCGTCCGCTGCCGAAATATTCGCTGACCTGCAGAGCCGCGATACCAAGCATGGCACCGAACATGGGAACATCGACGTGACCGCCCACGCCTTCCTTCTCTACACGCCTAAGCATACTCGACACCGCGAAAGCCGCATAAAGACCCGCGGTGAAGTCCGCAACCGGCACTCCGCATTTTACCGGTGCTCCATCTGCTTCGCCGGTCACGCTCATCGTGCCCGAAACAGCCTGGAGCGTCACGTCGAAGCCGCCTTCGCGCGCTCTTGGCCCAACCTGCCCGAATGCCGAGATCGAGCAATAGATGAGTTCTGGCCGATCCTTTTTTAGTTCTTCGTACCCTAAGCCCAATCTGGACAGAACCGACGGACGGAAGTTCTCAAGCACCACATCTGACTGTAAACAAAGCTGGCGTGCGCGCGCGAGATCATCCTTATTTTTTAGATCGAGTACGATCGAGCGCTTGTTTCGATTCAGCGATGCGAAATTCTCGGAAAAGCCGTCGCAAAGCGGCGGCCAACTACGCATGCCATCGCCATCGGGGGACTCGACCTTTATGACGTCGGCACCCATGTCCGCCAGCAGCATGCCCGCGAACGGGCCTGCAGCGATCTGACAGAACTCGATAACCTTGATCCCAGCTAGAGGAAGCATCTTGCTCTCTTTTCGTTATTCCAGTTTAGGCGTTGACGTCCAAGCCGAGATGGAACGTCTCCGCAACGCCGGCCGTACGCCCGCCGTCGACGGGCAAGGCTACGCCCGTGATGTACTTGGCTTCGTCGGATGCCAGGAACAGGGTTGCCGCTGCGATGTCATCAGCCGCTCCGATCCGGCCTAGCGGGATAACAAGCTCGGTTCGCTTCCAATTCAAATCGAACTGCCCCGACGAGGCCAGCGCACCTCGCAGCATGGGCGTGTCGATCGAACCCGGACAGATACAGTTGACGCGGATATTTTGCTTGGCAAGCGACAGCGCCATCGATTTCGTCAATGATACCACGCCGGCCTTCGTCGCGCCGTACATCGGCTGCCACGGTCGACCGACGATACCGGCGTTAGACGCGTCGTGCACGATCGCTCCTCCGCCCGCTTTCGCCATGTGCGGAATGACCGCCTGGCTCGCAAGCATCAACCCTTTTAAGTTCACTCCGACCAAGAAGTCGACGTCATCGACCGTCGTATCCACGAACGGACGGGTAAGGGTGACGCCGGCGTTGTTGACAAGAATCGTGATGGTTCCGAACGCGTCGGTTACCGAATCCACCAGGCGAGCGATATCGCCAGCGCTGGTAACGTCGCCGACGACCGCGACGACCTTCGCGCCGAGCTTCGACAATTCATCTGCCGTCGCTTTAAGCGCCTCCCCATCCTTGTCGAGCAGTCCCAGCGCTGCACCCTCACGCGCAAACATATGCGCGGTCGCGGCACCGATGCCTTTTCCGGCACCGGTAATTATTGCGACCTTCCCTTGAAGTCTGGTCATCGTGATTCCTTCGTGGCTCTACGATCAATCGATCTTCGGTGCGGGGCCAGCGGGTTCGAATTGCTCCAACCGTGAGATGCCCATGAAAATCGGAATCGGCCATGCTTCAATCTGGAGAATTCTCGCACGTTTCTCCTGGCTCCGATTGATATGACGGTGCGGCACATTAGGCGGCATGTAGAACGTGTCGCCCTCCTCCCAATCGATCACCTCATCGCCGATGATTTCGCGACCTTGCCCCTCCAGTACGTAGGCGGCTGCCTCAAAAGTGTGCTGATGAAACCCCGACATACGGCCCGGCGGGATCTCGGTAATCATCGCGCCGAAGAACTTGGCATTCATGCCGGTCGTCTCGTCGATCAAGACGGCATTCTTTCCTTGAGGACTTTCGTGCCACTGAACATCCTTCGCCTTGATGATCAGCTTGCCACGGTAGGTGTATGTCTCTGCCTGGCGGCGCATGAGGCTTTCGTAAAAGGTCTCACCACTCATAGCTTCTTCCCCTAATCGACCGTCAATCGCAAAGCGCTATAGCTTCAATCTCGACGACGAAGCCGCCCAGAAGTCCCGCCTGTAGCGTCGTACGCGCCGGATAAACCGGTCCCTTGAAGACTTCCTTGAAAGCCTCGTTGAAACCGACATAATCGGTCGGAAAATTTGGCAGGATGCACGTTAGCTTCATGATCCTGTCCATCGAACTGCCGGATGCCTCGAGAACCATCTTGAGATTCTTCAGCGTCTGCAACGTCTGTTCCTTGATGTCGCCAAGCCTAGGAGCCATCTTCTCGCCGTCGTAGGCCACCTGCCCGGCCACGTAGACGATGTTTCCGTGCTTGACGGCCTGCGAGTAAGGTCCAGGCGGCATGGTTGGGATCTCAGTCTTAATGACCTGCATATCAGTTCTCCCCTGTTCAGGTTTTGCGTTAGAGGCCGGCACCAAGCTCTTGGCTTCGGCGATGTGACTTGCCCTTCACCAAGAAGCGCTCGGCGAATTCAACGATGTAATAGAAGAGGAAACCCAGGACGATCAGCCATATGATCGCCGCGAACACCATCACCATGTCGAGGTTGGCGCGCGCGTCGACGAGCACATAGCCCAGCCCCGCGTCCGAGGCCACGAACTCTGCGACGATCGCGCCAACGACGGCGAAAGTCATGGCGATCTTCAAGCCCGAGAATATGTGCGGCAATGCGGTAGGCAGGCGGACCTTCCAGAACGACTGCGAGCGGGATGCGCCCATGGACCGGAGGAGCATGAGACTCTCGGGACGCACCGTGGACAAGCCAGCCAAAGTATCGATCACGATCGGAAACAGCGCGATCAGGAACGTCATCACCACCTTGGGAATCATCCCGAAGCCGAACCAGACGATGAAGAGCGGAGCCAAGGCAACCTTCGGCAAGACCTGAGCTACGATGAGGAGAGGATAGATGACGCGGCGCAGCGGTGCCGAAAACGTCATGATGGTCGCCAACGGAACTCCCACCGCGAACGCCCATACGAAGCCAAGACAGATCGCCCAGCTCGTCGAAACTGCATGTTTGAACAAGTATTCGTGCTGCACGATCGCGGTGTGAAAGATCGCGCTCGGTCGAGGCAGAATATAGACCGGCACATTGAAGAGCCTGACGATAGCCTCCCAGGCGAGGATCGTCGCCAAGAGGCTGCAGACGGGAAGCAAGGCGCCGAGGCTGTTTCGCTTCTTCTCTGGCTCTC
>JAEZEU010000144.1 GCA_023432885.1 Pseudomonadota bacterium
AGGTCCTTGCCGAGGTCCTTCGGGTTGACGAAGTGGGTCATGCCGAAGCGTTCGCCCCAGGCCTTGCGGTCAGGATTGATGTCGACGCCGATGATCATGTCGGCGCCGGCCAGCCGCAGGCCCTGGATCACGTTGAGGCCGATGCCACCGAGCCCGAACACGATTGCTTTCGCGCCTTCCTCGACCTTCGCGGTATTGATGACGGCGCCTATGCCCGTCGTGACGCCGCAGCCGATGTAGCAGACTTTGTCGAAGGGCGCGTCCTCGCGGATCTTCGCGACCGCGATCTCCGGCAGCACGGTGAAGTTGGCAAACGTCGAGGTGCCCATGTAGTGATGGATCGGCTTGCCGCCGATCGAGAAGCGCGAGGTGCCGTCGGGCATGAGGCCCTGGCCCTGCGTGGCGCGGATCGCGGTGCATAGATTGGTCTTGCGCGACAGGCAGGACGGGCACTGCCGGCATTCCGGCGTGTAGAGCGGGATGACGTGGTCGCCTTTCTTCACGCTTGTCACGCCCTTGCCGACTTCGACGACGACGCCCGCGCCTTCATGGCCGAGGATCGCCGGAAACAGGCCTTCGGGATCGGCGCCGGAGAGGGTGAATTCATCAGTGTGACAGATGCCGGTCGCCTTGATCTCGACCATCACTTCGCCCTCGCGCGGCCCCTCGAGCTGGACGGTGGTGATCTCCAGCGGCTTGCCTGCTGATGTGGCGACGGCGGCGCGTACGTCCATGGCAATTCCTCTTGTGTCCTGTCGTTATGTGATAACGGGTGGGCGGCCCTTCCGCGATTTGGTGTTGCCGCATAGCACATCATTGGGCAGTAGTGCGCGGCAAATGACGCAGGACTTCGACAAATTCGCCGCGCGCGCGGCGCCGGCGATTTTCGTCGTGCTGTGGAGCACCGGATTCATCGGCACAAAATATGTCATCGATAATGCCGACCCGCTGACCTATCTCGCAATCCGCATGGCGGTCGTAGTGGTGCTGATGGCGCTCATCTGCGTCATCGTTCGCCCCACCTGGCCCAAGGGCCGCGAGATCGGCCACAGCATCATCGCGGGCATTCTCGTGCATGGCTTCTATCTCGGCGGCACGGCAGTTGCGATCTCGTTGTCGATTCCGGCGGGCCTCTCGGCGCTCATGCCTGGCCTGCAGCCGCTCCTGACCTCGACCATTGCCAATCGCTGGCTCGGCGAGCGCGTCACGCCGCTGCAGTGGGGCGGGCTCTTGCTCGGGCTCGGGGGCGTCGCGTTGATACTTCACGACCGGCCGATGGGCGGGCAGGCCGGCTGGGGCTGGATCGCGTCCACGGTCTCGCTGGTCAGCATCACGCTCGGTACGCTCTACCAGCGGCGCTACTGCAGCCGCATCGACTGGCGGAGCGGCAATCTCGTGCAGTACGCCGGCGTCACGGTGGTCTTCACGATAGCAGCATTCCTGTTCGAGAGCCGCACGGTGCACTGGACTGCCGAGTTCGTTCTCGCGCTGAGCTGGCTCGCGGTGGCGCTGTCGGTCGGATCGATCGGATTGCTCTATTGGCTGATCCGCCATCAGGCGGCTACGTCGGTGGCGAGTCTGTTTTATCTGGTGCCGGCGGTGACGTCGGTGATGGCGTATCTCCTGTTCGACGAGCGGCTCGATGCGCTCGCGATAGCGGGCATGATCGCCTGCGCTGCCGCAGTATTCCTGGTCAACAGGCGCAGCTCCTGACCGGCAGCGGTGGCTTGTTGGTGCCCAATTCTCGAGCTTCGTTCCGGGAGGGTGCGCAAGCACCAGACCTTAGGCGCCATTGCGCACAAGAGAACCTCGATATCCCGGGTTCGATGCGTTCGCATCGCCCCGGGATGACAATCTCAATTGCTCCGCAACGACGGTCACTTCGGCTGCGGCACTATCCGGATATACGGCTTCGGCGACTTCCAGCCCTGCGGCCAGATCTTCTTGGCTTCGTCGTCGGATATCGAGCCCGCGATGATGACGTCCTCGCCCGGCTTCCAGTCGGAAGGCGTCGCGACGCGGTGCTTGGCGGTCATCTGCAGGGAGTCGATCGCGCGCAGGATCTCCTGGAAGTTGCGGCCGGTCGTCATAGGATAGACCATGACGAGCTTGATCTTCTTGTCGGGTCCGATGACGAACACGTTGCGCACGGTCTGGTTATCGGCCGGCGTGCGGGTGAGGGGGTCGCCTGACGTCGAGGCTGGCAGCATCTCGTACAGCTTCGAGACGTTGTAATCGGTGTCGCCGATCATCGGATAGTTAGGAGCGGCGCCCTGCGTCTCCTTGATGTCTTCGGACCACTTGGCATGGCGATCGACGGGGTCGACCGACAGGCCAATCAGCTTGACGCCGCGCTTGTCGAATTCCGGCTTCAGCTTGGCGAGCGCGCCGAGCTCTGTGGTGCAGACCGGGGTGAAATCTTTCGGGTGCGAGAAAAGCATTGCCCAGCTGTTCCCGATCCAATCGTGGAACTTGATCTTGCCTTCGGTGGTCTCGGCTTCGAAGTCAGGGGCTGTGGCGCCAATCGGGAGCGGCATGGTGAACCTCATGTCTTTCTAGTTACAGGAAAATTTTGTCCCAACGAGTATAAGCGGGCGGACCATTTAAGGGAATGTGTTGACGTAGAAGATGAAATCCTTCTCCGGCCGCGCAAGGTTCTAGCAACTTCTTTTGAAGAACGCCCCTGCGGCGAAACATCGTCGGTCAGCCGCTCCGCCCCGCTTTTGCCTTGTATGGCCCTCATCACGCCCGGCCTGAACCGCAGAGGAGCCAATAGCGACAAATCGGCAACCATCTAAAAAGGTCGAAACGCCGGGGTCGAATCATTAATCACTCGTTTACGCCCGCATGGAAAAGCTGGCCAAGAACCAGGAATCGAGAAGTCGCGCTATGTCTGCCCCGAGTACCAAGGCCGCCGCGAATGGCGTGCCAGAGCCGTCCTGCAGCACTACTGCCGCCCATGCCCTGACCATCATCCGCGATGGCGTGATCACCGGCGAGGGCCCCACCACCAAGGGCCGCATCCACTTCTCCCGGGCGCTCGACGCCGATGATGCTGCCTGGTGCGTGCGCATCCTCACGGCCGCTGCCGTGGAGCACCAGCCCGTTTGCCGCGCCGAAGTCGAGGCGCTGTTCGAAATCCATGACGCTGCCGCCGAGCGGACCGATGGCGGCCGGTTCGACGACCTCCTAACCAAGGCGGTCGCCCATCACGCCGCTGCCGAAACGGGGCTTGCGGTGCCGCCGCGCAGCGTGGCGCTTTCGCCGGATACCAGGATCGAGAGCTGGGCGCCGGCGCACGCCATCAAAGGCAACACCGAAGCGTTGCAATGGATCGCGAGCCAGATGCGCGGCAAGCGCCGCAGCAACCGCGCCTTGATGGCAATCGTCGCCAGCGTCATCGGCGCCGCCAGCATGCCGCTGTCGCAGCTCCCCAACGTTTTCGACATCGGCCTGATGTAAGACCTCCGTCTCCAAACTGCATTTGAAACGGCGGGGTTAATTCTCCCCGCCGTTTTTGTTTTCTCTGGCTGCGGGCCAAGCGTGCGTCCGGGGAATCCGGCGGCATCGAAGCGCTCGGTGCCGACGCGCTGGAGCAACAGCACGGTGCGCAGCCGTTTGCGGACGGCTCCGACCTCACCCGAGCCGGCAAACGCTCTGGGGATCGTGCCTGAACGGGCTCAGCTCCAGCAACGGGCGGTTCTGGTCAACCGCCCGTTCGCGACCTTGAGAAAATCTCGTTTGTAACTTGATTTGTGTTCATGGTTTGTTCTAGGAATTGGCCGAGCGGGAGGTCTGGCCGTGAGCATCGAAAACGATCGGAAAATCATCAGGCTATTTCATCAGTTGCGCCGGCTCGAGAGAGCAGGTCGGCCGACAGCTAATCTCGTCAAGCAAATCAGGAAGGCGATAAAGAAGCGCGATGCGGCTTGACGACGTACGGGACGAAATCGAGCGCATGCGCGGTCAGGTGGCAAGACAGAGAAGAGAGATCCTGCTGCTTCAGCGCGCCGGCATTGCCACCGTCTCGGCCGAAGCGTTGCTGGAGCAAATGCTCGACAGGATCGATGTACTTTGCGCCGAGAGAGACAGCCTCAAGCAATTTCCTCGGACGAAGATGTCGTCGGGAGCCGAACACCGGGATCAACATGAGGAAGTACTTCAGCGATAAGACGGAGCATCCCGCGTTCATCAAGGCCCTGGCCGAAGTCCGACGGATCGGGGTGCAGGAGGGGTGGTGCTATCACCACGTTCAGGCGATCCTGGTGGCAATCGACCAGTACGCCGAAGCGGCGACTGGCAATCGCGAGTTCTTCTGGAACAAGCCGCACCCGGCGGGAGGAAGCAGGAGCGGCGAGATTCCGTAGCCGGACATCATCAACGCCGACGTTTCGCTCCGCCGGTCCTGGCCATCTCCAGCCCTGAAATGAGGTCTTCGCAACGGCGGTAAGGGCGCCAAGCGTAGTGCTTCCCTTGCGAGCGCTTTGCATCAGCTTGCGTGCAACGTGCTTGCGGCTCTCATGGTCGCCGCCATGCGGGCAGACCTTTTCAAGAGCCACTTCCAGGTTAGCCATTGCTCTCTCGTCCAGCTGCATTCCGGATCTCCAAGCCAACCCTGATTTCGGCCAAGCTTACGACCTTTCCAAAACGAAGAATTCGGCGTTCTGGCGCTGTGGATAGCAGGGAAAGTCACCGCGACGCTGTTTGGGCAGCTTGAGTCATTCTGCCGCGACAACGCGGTGCGGAACAAAGAGCCAGGATGCGTTTTTCAAGAGATGGCCAAGATAGATATTCTCGATAAACCGATCGCGCGTATTCAGGAAACCTGCGCCATGATGGGCATTGCCGATCAACTCGATCGCGCGCTGCCTGAACTGGAAACGTTCCTGGAAGGCGAGATTGCCAATGGCGAAACCAGCGAGACTCGCCTGACATATAACGGTCTGTGCCATCTCCGCGACATCCTGCGCCGTTAACCGAACAGCTTGTAAATCACGTCGATCGATGCGCCTGCAATGCAGAACGCAAGCACCATGCAGATCAGCATCTCGTCTCGGTCAAATCCGGCTGGTGGCTCTCGCATGAATCTTCGCAAAATGTATCGGCCTCGCTGTTGCAGCAATCGCGCAGGCCGCTCTTTGCTCCCGGCGTCTTGCAGTTTTTCGGTGACCTCGACGGTCGCAGGAATCCCGCGCGCCCGCGACCCGGCTCCAGCAAATGACGCGTGGAGGGCTTGCGCCCCGGCGGCGCGTGCAGGCTAGGAACAAAACCCGCCGGCATCACTTGTCCGCAGCGATACGCAAACATCCGAGGCTGCCATGCCGCTCTATCATTTCGACCTCGTGAACTGGAGGGCGGTTATCGATGCCGGCGGCGCCGATCTCATCGATGACATCGAGGCGGTCAATTCCGCCGACATGATCGCGCGTCGCCTGCTGGAGCGGATGCCGCAGCTGAAGAACAACCACTACGCCGTTCTCGTCACCAACGAGGATGGCAACGAGGTTTGCCGGCTACCGCTCGACGTCGTGCATTGAGCTAGTGGCGCGGGCTCTCTCGCCATCGGGGAACCATAATTGCGTCAATCGGTTGGCTCTGATTGAGCAACACGGAGAATGCAAAATGGCCATGGATGCGAATGAGACCAGTAACCTGATCGGTAGCGACAAGGTCGAGGGGACGGCAGTGTACGGCGCCGACGCGAACAAGATCGGCACCATCGAGCGCGTGATGATCGACAAGGTCAGTGGCAAGGTGTCCTACGCCGTGCTTGGCTTCGGCGGCTTTCTCGGCATCGGTAACGATCATTATCCGCTGCCCTGGCAGTCCCTGAAATACGATACTCGGCTCGGCGGCTACGTCACCGGCGTCACCGAGAGCCAGCTTCAGGGCGCGCCCAGATACACCAACGATAATGATTGGAATTGGGGTGACACAGCGCGCGCCCGCGCTGTGAATGACTATTACGGCGTACCGATGCCCTAATGTTTTTTGGCCGGGATAATCGGAGTAACACCGTCATCCCGGCCGTTTTGCAGGAGAGCCTCATGGCGAAAAAGGCCAAGAAGCGTAAATACTCGAAAGGCGCGTCCAAGAAGGTCGGGCGCGCGATGAAGAAGCAAAAGGCCGGGACGCTGCGCAGCGGCCGCTCTGGCAAGAAGGTGAAGAGCCGAAAGCAGGCGATCGCGATCGGTCTCTCAGAGGCCCGCCAGCGCGGCGAGCGGGTACCGAAAAAGAAGAAGACGAAAAAGAAGAAGTCCTAGGTGGCAGGTTTTGGCGGGTCCGCCGCCGGGCAGGCCGCCATCCATTCGTCCAGTTGGTCAGCGCCCGAGTCGTCGAATGCGCGGGGGCGACGGTGCACGGC
>JAEZEU010000220.1 GCA_023432885.1 Pseudomonadota bacterium
GAATAGCCGTCTACGTTGTAGCGCGGCAGCTTTTGCGGGCGCGCAAACAGGTCCCAGTACGCCAGCCGGTGGGTCTTGTTGTACCATTGCGGCACCCAGTATCGCCCGGCGCGAAATACGCGGTCGAAGGCACGGCAGGCCGTGGTGAGTTCCTCGCGGCTGCCGGCGGCGATGATCTTCTCGATCAGCGCGTCGAGCGCGGGGCTTTCGATCCCCGCCAGATTGTACGAGCCCTTGGTCGTCGCCGCCTGCGAGGAGAAGAACGAGCGCATGGAATCGCCAGGGGTCGCCGACATCGAGAAGCGCTGAATGGTCATGTCGAAGTCGAAATCCTCCACCCGCGCGCGATACTGCACCGCATCGACCAGGCGCGGACTTGCCTCGATGCCAAGCGTGACGAGGTTCTTTATATAGGGCGCGTGGTGCGGATTCAGCGAGGGTTCCTCGTACAGAAACTCGATCTTGAATACTTCGCCGCCCGGCAGGCGCCGCTTGCCGTCCTTCATGACGTAGCCGGCATCATTGAGCAGTTGCTGAGCCTTGCGCAGCAATGCGCGGTCCTGCCCGGAGCCGTCGCTGACCGGCGGAACGAAGGGCGCGCCGAACACTTCATCGGGCACCTGGCCGCGGAACGGCTCGAGCAACTTCAATTCTCCCGGCGTCGGCGGACCGCCGCTCACCATCATATCCGAGTTCTGGAAGGGCGAGTGGGTGCGCGCATAGGCGCCATACATGATGGTCTTGTTGGTCCACTCGAAGTCGAAGGCGTAGATCAGCGCTTCGCGCACGCGCGGATCCTTGAACTGCGGACGGCGGGTATTGATGAACCAGCCCTGCGCGCCCGACGGCGTCTCGTCCGGCACCTCCTCGCGCTTCACCCGGCCGTCCTTGATGGCGGGGAAGTCGTAGCGCGTGGCCCAGATGCGGGCGGTGAATTCTTCGCGGAACAGATAGTTCTTGCCGGTGAAGCCTTCGAACGCGACGTCGCGGTCGCGATAGAATTCGTAGCGGACGAGATCGTAATTGTAGAGACCGCGGGCGACCGGAAGGTTGGCGCCCCACCAGTCCTTGACGCGGTCGTATTCAATGAAGCGGTTCACCTCGAACCTGCCGACCTTGTACGGCCCCGATCCCAGGGGCGTATCGAGTGTCGACTCATCGAAGGCGCGCGTCTCGTAATATTTCTTCGAGAAGATCGGCAGGCCCGCGACAAAGAGCGGAACGTCGCGTGCGCGTTTCTCGGCAAAGAACACGGCGACCGTGATGTCGTCGATCGCCTCCGCGCCCTTTACGTCGCGCATCTGCACCTGAATCAGCGGATGGCCTTTTGCCTTCAGCGTGTTGATGGACCAGGCGACGTCATCCGCCGTGATCTTCGAGCCGTCGTGGAATTTCGCCTCGGGACGAAGTGTGAAGCGATAGGTGAGCTTGTCCGGCGAAATGCGCACGGACTTCGCGGCCAGTCCATACATCGCATCCGGCTCGTCGGCCGCGCGCGCCATCAGCGCGGCGAAGGTGAGGTCCACGCCTTGTGCGCCCTCGCCCCGGAGGATGAAAGCGTTGAGCGAATTGAAGGTCTGGTAGGACTGGTTGTAGCTGCGCACCGACGGGATCGTCGAGAACACGCCGCCCTTGGGCGCGGCGGGATTGACGTAGTCAAAGTTCTTGAAGTCGGCAGGATATTTGAGGTCGCCGAAAGCCGAGATGCCGTGCACCTCCGCGCCGCCCGCTTCGTCTGCCGCCTGCGCAGGCGACAGCCGCAGCGCGGCCAGCGCGCCCGCACCAAGCCCAAGAAAGTGCCGGCGAGAGAGCTTCGCCATGCGCAGAAAATCCCTCACGAGCGCTTCCCGATCCGGGCGGCCTTCTCGGCATCGAACCACCAGATGTCAGGAAAGGCCGCCTGACCGTATTTGGGCATTACTTCCGGGCGGCTAAAGCGGTCCCAACGCGCCGTACGCTGCCTGGGATAATTCCACTGCGGCACAACATAGTGATTCCAGAGCAGGACACGGTCGAGCGCCTTGGTTGCAGCGACCAGATCAGCGCGGTCTTTCGCAAAAATCACCCGCTCGATCAGCTTGTCGATAGCCGGATTCTTGATCCCGACAACGTTGCGTGAGCCGGGCGTGTCGGCCGCGCTGGAGCTCCAATATTCGCGCTGCTCATTGCCGGGCGAGAGCGACTCGCCCCATGACGACACCACAATGTCGAAGTCCCATTCGCGTAGCCGGTTCTCATATTGGGCCGGATCGATGGTACGGACGCTGACCGCGATGCCCAACCTTTCCAGGGAAGGTTTGTAGAACAGCATGACGCGCTCGAACGTCGGCTCGGCGATCAGCAACTCCAGCGCGAACTGGTTGCCCGTCCTGGAATCGATCAGCTTGCGATCCTTGACCTCATATCCCGCCTCCTTGAGCAGCCGCATGGCCTCGCGAAGATTCTCACGCACGGCTTCCGGATTGCCTCCAACGGGGTTCGAAAAGGCCTTGGTGAAGACCTCCGGTGGAACCTCCGCGCGCACAGTCTCGAGAATTTCGAGCTCTCTGCCTTGCGGCAGGCCGGTCGCCATCAGTTCTTCAATGCCATCGAAATAGCTGCTGATGCGCTTGTACTGGCCGAAGAAAATCTGCTTGTTCATCTCCTCGAAATCGAAGGCGAAATTCAGCGCCTGCCTGACCCGAGGGTCGCTGAACTTGGCACGACGGATGTTCAGCGCAAACGCCTGCATGATCCCGGAGCTGCGGTTCGCGAATTCCTCCTTCAGCACCCGCTTGTCGGTGACCGCAGGGAAGTCGTAAGCCATCGCCCAGTTTTTCGCGCTGTTCTCGGTACGCCAATCGATCTGATCGCCCTTGAATGCCTCGAGAGCGACGGTGGTGTCGCGAAAATAGTCGTAGCGCAATTCGTCAAAATTGTTCTGCCCGATGCGCACCGGCAGGCGGGCGCCCCAGTAATCCTTCACCCGTTCGAGAACGACCGAGCGGCCGGCAACGAAGTCCTTGATACGATAGGGACCGGAACCGAGCGGCTTCTCCAGCGTGGTGGCAGAGATATCGCGCTTGCGGCCCTGATCGTCGGTGCCTTCCCACCAGTGTTTTGGCAACACCGGTATTTCACCGACGATGGTCGGGAGCTCACGGTTGCCGGGCCCATCGAAGCTGAACTTGACGTCGCGCTCGCCGGACTTTTCCGCTTTCACGACGTGGCGATAATAAGCGGCATAGAACGGGCTCAGTTTCTTCAGCGTCTCCAGCGTGAAGATCACGTCTTCAGGCGTAACGGGCTTGCCGTCATGCCAGCGCGCTTCCTTGCGCAGCCGGTACAGCACCCAGGAGAAGTCGTCAGGATGCGACGCGGCTTCCGCCAGCAGGCCGTATTGCGTGGTCACCTCGTCCTGCGCCCTGGCCATCAGGGTTTCATAGATCTGGGGCACGGCGGCCGCGATGTTGCCCTTGATGCCGGCAACCGCGATATTGAAGTTATCGAACGTGCCGATCGCGATCAGGCGCACCACGCCGCCCTTCGGCGCGTCCGGATTGACGTAGTCAAACCGCTTGAAATCGGCGGGATATTTTATCTCGCCGAACAGCGACAGCCCGTGGCGCCACGCCGGCTCTGCAGCGGATTGGGCATTGGCGGTGTCGATGAGGGGAAGGCGCGTCAGCGCCGGGGCCACGGCGGCGACAGCGGCGCTCTGCAGAAGGTGTCGTCGGGTAATTGCCAAAACGAGAATTCCTGTTGTGAGCTGTGGGCGAACCGCCGGAACTTCCCCGGGTTCTCAAGCCTCGATCATTTCATTGACGACCCATTATACCGCAAGGATTCGGCGGATTATGTTGCTTTTTCCTCATCTTGCCAGCCCGCGGGCGCTGCGGCTGCGGCGAAACGACCCGGGAACAAGCACGCGATCCTGCAAACGGAAACGGCCAGGCATTGCCTGGCCGTTGGAATGGTCCTGCCTGTCGCGAGCCAAGCTATTTCGAGGCAGTCGGCAGCGGCACCGGCGTGTCGGCGAGCGTGGCCAGGTAAGCGATTACGTCGGCACGCTCAGAGTCCTTCTGGATGCCGGCAAAGCCCATCGCCGTGCCCGGGATGAAGCCCTTGGGGCTTGCGAGGAACTTGTTGAGATCGTCAAACGTCCACTCGCCGCCCTTGGCTTTCAAGGCTGCCGAGAAATTGAAGCCGCCCCTGCCCTCGCCCTTCTTGTCGTTGACGATGCCCCAGAGGTTCGGGCCGACGCGGTTCGGACCGCCCTTCTCGAAGGTATGGCACGCGGCGCACTTCTTGGCGGCGGCAGTGCCCTTCTCGACGGAAGCGGTCTGCAGCAGCTTTTCAATCGGCTCGGCCGGTGCGGCCGCAGGCGCCGGACCACCACCCTTAGGCTCTTCCTTCACGACGATCTCGAAACCCGGCTTCTCCGGCATCTTGGGCGTGAATACCGCGTTGGCGGCAAAGCTCGTCACCAAAACAACGAGGCAGGTGCCGAGGACGGCGCCCAGGATTTTGTTGAGTTCGAAGGAGTCCATAGTGGATCAGGCCCCTAGCCGGAAGGTCACGTAAGGCCGACGGAAGCGGCCCGCGGGAAGGAAATAGCCTCAGGAATCAGGCTTTCGCGCCGCACCCTCAGCAGGGTTCAGATATCGGTTTGCCCCGCCTCTGGCAACCCGGTAAAACGCGCCCGCTTCACCCGCTTCCCCGCTATTCCGGCCGCTTCTAGAACGGCCCGGCAGTCCCGTTTCCCATGTCTGAAAATCGCGTTTTGGTGCTGATTCCGGCCCGCATGGCGGCCACTCGCCTGCCCGGCAAGCCGCTGCTCGACATTGGCGGCCTGCCGATGATCGTTCATGTGCTGCGCCGGGCCGAGGCCGCCAGGATCGGCAGGGTGGCAGTGGCGACCGACACGCCGGAAATCGCGGCCGCCGTGCGTGCAAATGGCGGCGAGGCCGTCATGACCCGGGCCGACCATCCCTCCGGCTCCGATCGCATCCATGAGGCGATGCGGCTGCTCGATCCGGAAGGAACGGCCGAAATCGTCGTCAACCTGCAGGGCGATTTCCCGACCATTTCACCGGACAACATCCGCGACGTGCTGCCGCCGCTCGACGACTGCGCCGTCGACATCGCAACGCTGGCGGCCGAGATCCACACCGACGAAGAGGCGCTCAACCCGAACGTCGTCAAGGCGGTCGGCTCGCCGATCGGCGGCCGGCGGCTGCGCGCGCTCTACTTCACCCGCGCCACCGCGCCGGCTGGCGACGGGCCGCGCTACCACCATATCGGGCTCTACGCCTATCGGCGGCAGGCACTGGAGCGCTTTGTGCAGCTTCAGCCCTCGCCGCTCGAGCAGCAGGAGAAGCTCGAGCAACTCCGCGCGCTGGAAGCGGGAATGCGGATCGACATCACCATCGTCGACACGGTTCCGCGCGGGGTCGATACACCCGCCGATCTCGAAACCGCGCGCCGCATGCTGGCAAATGGCTGAGCGGCTGATACAAGGCGCGCCAGGAAAGAACGACATGACCAAGAAGCAGAAAATCGCATTCCAGGGCGAGCCGGGGGCGAATTCCCATATCGCCATCGTCGAGGTCTATCCGGACGCCGAGCCCATGCCGTGCGCGACCTTCGAGGACGCGCTGGGTGCAATCACCAGCGGCGAGGCCGATCTCGGCATGATCCCGATCGAGAATTCGGTGGCCGGCCGCGTCGCCGACATCCATCACCTGCTGCCGGCCTCCGGCCTCTACATCGTCGGCGAATTCTTCCTGCCGGTCCGCCACCAGTTGATGGCGATGAAAGGCACCAGGCTCGCGGACATCAAGACGGTGGAGAGCCACGTCCACGCGCTCGGCCAGTGCCGGCGCATCATCCGCAAGCTCGGCATCAAGCCGATCGTTGCGGCCGACACCGCCGGCAGCGCCCGAGATGTCGCCCAGCGCCAGGACAGGACCGTCGCCGCGATCGCCTCGCGCCTCGCCGCCCAGATCTACGGGCTCGATATTCTGGCCGAGGACGTCGAGGACGAGGCCCATAACACCACGCGTTTCGTGGTGCTGGCGCGCGAGCCGAACTGGGCCAGGCAGGGCTCGGGCCCGCTGGTCACGAGTTTCGTTTTCCGCGTGCGCAATTTGCCGGCCGCGCTCTACAAGGCGCTCGGCGGCTTTGCCACCAACGGCGTCAACATGACCAAGCTGGAAAGCTACATGGTGGACGGCAATTTCTTCGCCACCCAGTTCTACGCCGATGTCGACGGCCATCCCGACGACCGCGGACTTGC
>JAEZEU010000304.1 GCA_023432885.1 Pseudomonadota bacterium
TGGCCTATCAGGCGTTCTGGGTGGTGGGCTGCACGTTCGTGATCTGGTTCGCGCTGATCAAGACGTATTCGGCGAGCAAGCTGTCGTCCTTCACCTTCATCACGCCGTTGTTCGGCGTGGTCGCGGCGTATTTCATCATGCACGACACGCTGACGATTGCCTTCGGTGTCGCGGCGGTACTGGTCATCGCCGGGCTCTATCTCGTCAACAAGCCAGATCCGAAGGTCATGCCCGATCCGAACGTCCCGGCGTAGCGTTTCCTCCGTCATTCCGGGGCGCATCGCAGATGCGAACCCGGAATCTCGAGATTCCGGGTCTGGTCCTTCGGACCATCCCGGAATGACGGGGAGAGACTGGGCCTAACCCGTCTCGATCGGCAGCGAGGTATCCTTGGCCCATTCGCCCATCGAACCGTCGTAGAGGGTGAGGTTGTCGTAGCCGAGCCGGTGCAGCAGGAACAGATCAACCGTCGCCGAGATGCCGCCGCCGCAATAGGCGACCACGCGCTTGTCCTTGGTAATGCCCTGCGCCTTGAACTTCGCTTCGGCCTCCGCCAGCGGGATGAACGCCTTGGTTTGCGGATCCAGCAAGGTCGCCGCCGACACGTTGCAGCTGCCCGGCACGCGGCCGGGCCGGCCGTAGCGGCTGGGCTCCAATCCCTTGTGGAACTGCGGGCCGAGCGCGTTGACGACGACGGCGCCGTGCTCGGAGGTGGCCGCCAGCGTCTGGTGCTTGTCGACGAAAAATCCGCTCTTCGGCTTTGCCGTGAACGTCGCCGGCGGATATCCTTTGGCCGGCCCGGTTTCGAGCGGGCGGCCCTCGAGCTTCCATTTGTCGAGCCCGCCGTCGAGCACCGCGGCGTTCGCAAAGCCGACCGACTGCAGCATCCACCAGAACCGCGTCGCCCACATCGGCGTGCCGATGCTGTAAAGCACCACCCGGCTTTCGTTGGACACGCCGTGGCGGCCGAAGGCGCGTTCGAGATGCGCGGCATCCGGCATCATGAACCGAAGCGTAGTATCGGGATCGGAAAACTCGCCCTGCAAATCGAGAAAGTCCGCGCCAGGAATATGCCCGGCCTCGAAGGTATGTCGCCCGGGCACGGCGAGATAAGGTTGGCTACTGCCTTCGGGGGCCGGTTCGAGATAGGTGGTACAATCGAACAGGCGCAGGTCCGCCTGACCCCGGATATCAGCGAGTTCCGCGGTGGAGATGAGTTCGTTCCGCCCCGACATGGTTGCCTCCCGTTATTTTGGGGTGATGCTAGGCCCCTGATCGGGCTATGAAAAGGCGGCGGGAGGAACGCCCGCCCTTTCAATTCCGCGATTCCTGTCCAATATAGCGGGTAAGGGAAGATCGGGCTTTTGGCCTTGCTTTCGATCGCCGTGGCCGATGTAAGCCATTGAGTAGACAAACAAAGTTTCATTGTGTGACGAGGCGCACTGCGCCTTTGCCGCCCCCTTGGTGAATGTCATCAAAACCTGATATTCGAGACCCCCATGAACAAGCCCGAAATGATCCCGCAAGATGACATCGCCGGCCCCAGGGCCCGGCATAAAACCACCCAGGTCATGGTCGGCAATGTCGCCGTCGGCGGCGGCGCCCCGATCGTCGTGCAGTCGATGACCAACACCGACACCGCCGATGTCGAAGGCACCATCGCGCAGGTCGCGGCGCTGTCGCGCGCCGGCTCCGAGATGGTACGCATCACGGTCGACCGCGAGGAGGCCGCCGCCGCCGTTCCGCACATCCGCGATGGCCTGCGCAAGCGCGGCATCACCACGCCTTTGATCGGCGATTTCCACTACATCGGCCACAAGTTGCTCGCCGAATATCCGGCCTGTGCCGAGGCGCTCGACAAGTACCGTATCAATCCCGGCAATGTCGGCTTCAAGAACAAGCGCGACACCCAGTTCGCCGACATCATCGAGATCGCCAACAAGAACAACAAGGCGGTCCGGATCGGCGCCAACTGGGGCTCGCTCGATCAGGAACTGCTGACCAAGCTGATGGACGAGAACACCGCTTCGCCGAATCCGCGCGATGCCCGCGCCGTGACGCGCGAGGCCATGGTGCAGTCCGCGCTTCTATCGGCGGCACGGGCGCAAGAACTCGGCATGCCCAAGAACAAGATGATTCTCTCGGCAAAGGTTTCCGCCGTGCAGGATCTGATCGCCGTTTACCAGACGCTCGCCTCGCGTTCGGACTACGCGATCCATCTCGGCCTCACCGAAGCCGGCATGGGCTCGAAGGGCATCGTTGCTTCCTCTGCCGCACTCGGCATCCTGCTGCAGGACGGTATCGGCGACACCATCCGCATTTCGCTGACACCCGAGCCGGGCGGCGATCGCACCCTTGAGGTACAGGTCGCGCAGGAATTGCTGCAGACCATGGGCTTCCGCACCTTCGTGCCGCTGGTCGCGGCGTGTCCGGGCTGCGGCCGCACCACCTCGACCACGTTCCAGGAACTGGCACGCTCGATCCAGGATTTCATCCGCACGGAAATGCCGGGCTGGAAGACGCAGTATCCCGGCGTCGAGCAGCTCAACGTCGCGGTCATGGGCTGTATCGTCAACGGCCCCGGCGAATCCAAGCACGCCAATATCGGTATCTCGCTGCCCGGCACCGGCGAAGCGCCGGCCGCGCCCGTGTTCGTCGACGGCAAGAAATTCCGCACCCTGCGCGGTCCCTCGATCGCCGCAGACTTCAAGGCGCTGGTGATCGATTACATCGACCAGCGCTACGGCAAGGGCGCAAAGGCGCCAGAGGCCGTGACCGCGGCGGAGTAACTGTGACTGGTCAGCACGCGATTGTGCTGACCTTACCGTCTTCACCGTAGTTCAATATCAGGCGGTCGCGTGTGATCAGCGCTGCGCCACGGTCCCTCGCTGTCGCAATAATAATGCGGTCGGCTGGATCGCGCGGCGGGGTGCCGGGTAAGAATGACGACTCCAACAGTATGTCGGGCGACAACTCGGCCAGTTGCATTCCGGGCAAGCTGAGAAGCTGAGCGAACCACCGCTGCGGCGTCATCAGCAGCTTCAGCCGATTGCGTGAAACGAGAAGCCCAACCTCCCATGCGGTGATAGCGGAAAGCAGCACCACGCCTCCCGCCTGATGTGCGGCATTCATGGCCTCCACGGCGTGGGGCGCGATTGGTTCATTCCTGCTGATCCAGATCGCCGCGTGCGTGTCGAGCAAGAGCGGTTGCATCTCAGTCTTCGTACACCTTGCCCCAGTCCGGGTCGGCAGGTTCCGTGAGGTCCACTCCCGGCGGAATGATCGTCACTTCTTTGAGTGCCCCGAACAGGGGATGGCGCTCACCTGTCTTTGCCCCCGGCGGTGTTTTCTGTTCCGCAGCCGCAACTTTTCCAACGCGGCGAAAAACGAGCCTGCGAGCGCTCAAATCGACCTGCGCACTCTCATAGCCAGCTTCCAGCCAAGCCTTCGTCATCACGTTGTTGGAGGGATTGTTGCTCCACCATGCACGATGATGTTGTGCCCTCGGGGGCAACTTCACGCCAGTGATCTTCTCGATCTCCTGAAATGTTAGCGGCACCTCAAGGGTCCGCTGCTTGCCTAGAAAAGCTTTGAGGGGATCGTATTTTCCCATATCCGACTCCCATGTATACTCAGTGTGTCACATGTGTGTTTTTCAGTCAAGGCCGTTGCTGCCTCACGAAAGGCTGAGGATGTCAGCCAATGCATGCGCGCAGGCTCCGTCTGGCCAGTTTGCGCTTCGCCTCGCAAGCGGTACGATTGCGAAAGAACCGCAAACCGTCGGAGCAGCGCCGATGTCTTCGTTGTCCAGCAAGCAGGGCCCGCGCTATCGCCACATCGCCGGCGAAGCCGAACCCTACGAGACCATCGGCGTCGAGAAACTCACCCCGATCATCGGCGCGGAGATTTCCGGCGTCGACATTGCAAAGCTCGTCTCGGACGATCCGCGCTCCAATCGGCAGATGGACGAAGTCCATCGCGCGCTCGCCGAAAACCTCGTGATCTTCTTCCGCGATCAGCACATCACCCCACAGCAACACCTCGCCTTCGGCCGCAAGTTCGGCGAATTGCATGTCCATCCGGTGGCGCCGAACGAGGGCGATCCGGCGCTGATGAGGATCTATGCCGACAAGGATTCGCCGCGCGCCAACGGCGAGGGCTGGCACAGCGACGTGTCCTGCGACGTCGAGCCGCCGATGGGCTCGATCCTCTACATCAAGCAATGCCCGCCGCGCGGCGGTGACACGCTGTTCGCCAACATGTACGCCGCCTACGAGGCGCTGTCGGACCGCATGAAGGCCTATCTCGACGGGCTCACCGCGTTGCACGACGGCGAACAGACCTATCGCGGGCTTTACGCCAATTACGGCGTCGCCGACCGCCCGGAATATCCGCGCGCCGAGCACCCGGTGGTGCGCACGCATCCGGTGACGGGCAGAAAGGCGCTCTACGTCAACCGCGGCTTCACGCGCTATATCGTCGGCAGCCCCCGCGACGAGAGCGAGGCCATGCTGGCCTATCTCTACCAGCACGCCGAGAATCCATTATTCCAGTGCCGCTTCCGCTGGACCGAAAATGCCATCGCATTCTGGGACAACCGCTGCGCCCAGCACCGCGCGATGTGGGATTACTGGCCGCACACAAGATCAGGTACGCGAGTGACGGTGAAGGGTGAGCGGCCGGTTTAATTTCGTAGGGCGGATTATCGAAGCGTAATCCGCCATCTCGTGCGATGGCGGCGAATTACGCTTCGCTAATCCGCCCTACGAAGATGCTGCGTTGACGCCCCACTCTCGCTGCGTCAGTCTTGACCAAAAGCAATAATCAATCCGGAGGTTCGCCCCATGCTCCGCGCAGAAGACAACAAATTCCTCACCGAGAGCGGTTCGGGGACGGGGATGGGCGAATTGCTGCGCCGGTTCTGGATACCGGTGCTGCTGTCCGCGGAATTGCCTGACGCCGACGGGACGCCGAAGAAGATCGTCGTCATGGGCGAGGAACTGCTCGCCTTCCGCGATACGCGCGGCGTGGTCGGCGTCATCGATCAATACTGTCCGCACCGCGGCGCCAATCTCTGGCTCGGGCGCAACGAGGAATGCGGCATCCGCTGCGTCTACCACGGCTGGAAGTTCGATACCGACGGCCGCTGCGTCGACATGCCGACCTCCTATCCCGACCTCAACGCCAAGGACCTGATCCGCATCAAGTCCTATCCGGTGCGCGAATGGGGCGACATGATCTGGGCCTATATGGGACCGGTCGAGCAGATGCCTGAGTTGCCCGCGCTCGAGATGGCGCTGGTGCCGCCCTCGCATCGCTATGTCACCAAGAAATGGCAGGACTGCAACTGGGTGCAGGCGGTCGAAGGCTCGATCGACACCGCGCATTTCACCTTCGCACACCTGTCCTTCGAGAAGGAAGAGAACGAGATCCTCGACATCAAGAAGCATTTCGTGAATCCGCTGACGCGAGTCGCCACCGACCACATGCGATGGATCGCCGAGGACCCGCGCCCGGTGATCAAGATCAATCCGCATGATGCCGGTCTCGTCGTCGCCGGTGGACGACTGACCGGAACCGACAACATCTACTGGCGCATCGCCCAGTTCCTGATGCCGTTCCACGCCTATGCGCCAAGCTCAATGCCGGGCGAGAACATCTTCGGCCAGAGCTTTGTGCCGGTCACCGATACCAATTGCTGGATCTACACCTACGCCTGGAATCCGGAACGCCCGCTGACGCAGGCCGAGCGCGACGGCTACGATCGCGGCAACGGCGTGATGGCCGTGGTCGACGAGAACTATGTCCCGCTGCGCAACAAGTCGAACGATTACCTGATCGATCGCAAGCTGCAGAAGACTTCCAGCTACACCGGCATCAAGGGCGTCTCCGAACAGGACGCCGCCGTGCAGGACAGCCAGGGCCCGATCGCCGACCGCACCCGCGAACATCTCGGCCCGACCGATCTCGGCATCATGCACTTCCGCAAGCTCGTCATGGACGCCGCCCGCGCGCTGCAGCAGGGCGTGTCGCCGCCGCATCTCAAGCATCAGGACCGCTATGCGGTGCGCTCGGGCGCCTGCGTCACCAGCAAGGCCAAGGACCTGACCGCGGTCATGATCGAGCGCTTCGGCGATCCCGCGGGCTATGTCGGGCACCCGGGGCGAAACGCGGCGGCGGAGTAGCTAGGAGGCCAGCTAGCTTTCGTCATTCCGGGGCGATGCGAAGCATCGAACCCGGAATCTCGAGATTCCGGGTCTGGTCCTTCGGACCATCCCGGAATGACGGGCTCGGCTGGAAAGCCGGACGCGCCTACAACGGAATCTTCCGATACTCCCGGTTGCTCAGGCTGGCCTCCTCCAGATCCAGGTCGCGCTCGATCCGCCGCCTGGTTTCGTCGGTGATCTTGCCGTCGCGCAGCAGCGCGTGGATGAACACGCGCTCGGAGGCAATCAGTTCGCGGGTCAGCGCGGTGCCGGTCGCCGAGATGTCGTGACCGTTGGGGTCGAGCGAATCCGGAAGCTGGTTGCTGCGGATGTCGTGCCGTGCGCGCAACAGCTTGACGACCTCGTCGGAGAGTTCGCGGTCGTCGGTGATGGCATCGAGCGACTTCAGCGCGGCATGAAGCGCCTCGCGCCGCGCCACGATTTCGGATTCATGTTCCGCGATATATTCCTTGCGGCCGTCCCCGGCGAGGCCGAGCCATCGCACCACCAGCGGCAAGCTCGAGCCAAGCCCGACGAGCGTGATGAAGATGACGCCGAAGGCGACGAACAGGATCATGTCGCGATAAGGGAAGCCTTCACCGCCCGGCAGCGCGAGCGGCAGAGCGAGTGCGGCAGCGAGCGACACCGCGCCGCGCACGCCGGTGAAGCCCAGCACGAACGTGACCCGCCAGGATGGCGCCGGATCCCGTTCACGCAATCGCTTGCTCAGGACGCGGGGCAGGTAGACTGCAGGGTAGACCCAGGCGAATCGGGCGATGATGACGATGACGACGACCAGTGCCGTCGTGAACATGATTTCCTGGAGCGGAAACGCCTTGGACTTCTCGAATACCTGCCGCATCTGGAATCCGGTCAGCAGGAACAGCATGCCCTCGACCAGAAAGATCACGAGGTCCCAGAAGAAAATGCCTTGCAGGCGGGTCGCGGCGGAAATCAGCAGCGGTCCATTCCAGCTCATGTAGAGCCCGCAGGCGACGGTTGCGATCACGCCGGAACCGCCGAGGTGTTCGGGGATCCAGAAAGCGAGGTAGGGCGTCAGGAGCGACAGCGTGATCTCGATCTGCGGATCCCGCGTGCGGTGCCGTGCGCGCAGGGAGAGCCAGCCGATCGCGAGCCCGAACAGGATCTCGCAGACGACGATGACCGCGAAGGTGCCGGTGGCCTTTGGCAGCGAGAACAGTCCGGTCGAAATCGCCGCCACCGCGAACCGGTAGAGGATCAATGCCGTGGCGTCGTTGGCGAGCCCTTCGCCCTCGAGCACGATGAGGATGCGGCGCGGCATGCCCAGTTTCCGGGCAATTGCCAGCGGTGCCACCACGTCCGGCGGGGCGACGATCGCGCCCAGCAGGAATCCGACGCTCCAGGGCAGTCCGATAAGGTAATGCGTCGCGGCGGCGACCATGAAGGCCGTGAAGATCACGCAGCCCACTGCCAGCAGTATGATCGGCCGGAGATTGGATTTGAATTCGCGCCAGCTCATGGCGACGCTCGCCGAATAGATCAGCGGCGGCAACACCATCAGCAGCACGATTTCGGGCGGCAGTTCCACGACCGGCATGCCGGGCACGAAAGCGAGGGCAATGCCGGCGACCATCAGCAGGATGGCCGGCGCGACGTTGATCCGCCGCGCCAAGAGCGTGGTGCCGGCCAGCACCGCCAGCAGGATCAAGAAAATCTGAAATTTGGCTTCCATGACGGCCCCCCTTCGCAAGGAAAATCCGCGAGGTCAATTGCGGAGGGAGGCTGCCCATGGATGCGGCGCCATCGGTTTCAGGCCGTCTCTGACAAATTTATAACCGACGCCCGAGAACTCGCCGGATCATTGCCCCGTACCAGCCGAGAGCCTGCGGATGCAGGTGCGACGGCTCGTAATTCTACTCGCGCAGATCGTAGCGGTACGATTTCGAAACGATCTTCCAGCCGTCGTTCAGCTTCATCGCCACCAGATAGTCGGTGAAATAGCGCGGCGGCAATTGGCAACGCACCTTGATGAAGGCGGTCTGGTCATCGGAGCGATCGATCGTGACGATGAAATCCTCGCGCGGTTTTCCTTCCGCCTTTGCCGACGGCCGCTTGCGTACGCGGTCGAGCCACTCCGGCACCGTCAGCACCTGCAATTCGCCCTTCTCCAGCCAGCGCAAATCGGCCGACGAATCGAACATTGCACCGAGCTTGTCGGCATCGCCTTCATACAGGCCATCGAAGTAGTTCTTGACCACGGCTTCCACGGTCGATCGGTCGTGACTCACGGCAATTCCTCCCGGCGAAAAGAAATCTGTTCGGTTGAATTAAGCCACGAACGCGTTGATTGCGCTATGGGTGACTTCATCACAGGTGCGAGGGACTGGACGTGACGGGATCGCAGAAATCGAATGCTCGCATTCTGGCCGGAGAATGCTACTGCCGCGCGGTGGGCTATGCCGTGGCTGACGAATTCGCCTACGCGATGAACTGCCATTGCTCGAACTGCCGGCGCACCACCGGCGCAGCGTTCAAGCCGTTCGCCGGCATCGCGCGCGACAGGCTCAGTGTCACCAGGGGCGAAACCAACCTCAAGACTTATGGCGACGAGGCGAACCACAACGCGCATTGCGAGCGCTGCGGGTCGTTACTCTACTCCGTGGTGCGCGACGGCGCCTTTGTCCATGTCGCCATGGGCACGCTGGTCGACGTTCCCTCGATCCGCCCGACGGCTCACATCTTCACAGGCTCGAAGGCGCCCTGGTTTGCGATCATCGACGATCTGCCGCAATATCACGAACATGTCGTGTCAGGCTGAGTACCAAATGCGGGGAATAGACGCCCGCCGCCGGGGGGCGATATGCGGTCGGGAACCCGGCCGGAAAACGTGATCCCGCGTTGGGCGAACCGCCGGGGCGCTGGGCCGACTAACGAAGAGAAAAACAGTGCGATTCACGTCCGCGTGGATCGTGACGTAACTCACAAAGTCCGGCTGCTGCCTCTGATAGGCAGTCCGGTGTGGTAGAAAGTGCGAGGCTCCGGAAGTGTCATGGTTAAATCTGGATCTTTAGGATTGTTTCGATGGATGCTGGCGGCGGCGGCATCCCTGTTGGTCTGCGGGCCGGCTCTTGCCGAAAAGCGCGTGGCGCTGGTGCTGGGCAACTCCGCCTACCAGAATGTCGCACCGCTCTCCAATCCGGTTAACGATAGCACCAGGATCGCAGCGACGCTGAAAGAAGCCGGCTTCGATGTCGTCGATTCCCGCCGGGATCTCTCCGCCATCGACACACGGCGCGCGCTGCGCGACTTTGCCGACCGCGCCCGCGATGCCGATATCGCGGTCGTCTATTACGCCGGCCACGGCATCGAGGTGGACGGCGGAAACTACCTGATCCCGGTGGACGCAAAGCTGGAACGCGACACCGACGTCTATGACGAGGCACTGTCGCTCGACCGCATCCTGGTCGCGATGGAGCCGGCCAAGAAATTGCGTCTGGTGATCCTCGACGCCTGCCGCGATAATCCGTTTTCCAGGACCATGAAGCGGACGGTGGCTTCGCGCGCGATCGGGCAGGGTCTGGCCAAGGTCGAGCCGACCAGCCCGAACGTCCTGATCGCCTATTCGGCCAAGGCGGGTTCGACGGCCGCCGACGGCGACGGCAAGAACAGCCCCTTCACGGCAGCTTTGTCACAGCATTTGACCAAGCCGGGGCTGGATGTGCGCCGGGCCTTCGGCTTTGTCCGCGACGAGGTGCTCAAGACCACCGGCAACAAGCAGGAGCCATTTGTTTACGGCTCGCTCGGCGGTGACGACGTGCCGCTGGTGCCCGCCGCGGTCGCCCCGGTGGCACCCGCGCTCAACGCGCAGGCCGAAGCCCGCCGCGATTACGAACTGGCGCTGCAGATTGGCAACAGGAGCGCGCTCAGGGCGTTCCTCGCGCAGTACCCTGACGGTTTCTACGCCAGCCTTGCCAAGCTTCAGCTCGACAAAATCGCCGCCGAAGAAACTCGCGTCGCCGCGACCGAGAAGGCGCGGCTGGCCGAGCAGGAGCGGGCGCGGCTCGCCGCCGAGGGCGCCCAGAAGGCGCAGCAGGCGAAGGCCGAAGCCGAAGCGAAAGCCGCCGAGCAAGCCCGGATCGCGGCCGAGAAGGCCAAGCAGGTGGCCCAGGACCAGGCCGCTGCGGCCGAACAAAAGCGCGCTGCTACCGAAAAGGCCGCCGCCGAGAAGGCTGCTGCCGACAATGTCACCGCGGACAAGGCTGCGAGCGACAAGGCCGTGACGGTGGCCGCCCTCGATGCAGGACCGCCCCAGGCTGACGTCACCAAGTCGGTGCAGTCCGAACTGCGCCGCGTCGGATGCCTCATCGGCTCGACCGACGGCAATTGGAACGCCGCTTCGCAGCGTTCGTTGACGCAGTTCAACCGTTACGCCGGCACCAGGCTCGACACCAAGGTGGCTTCGACCGATGCGCTCGACACCATCAAGCTGAAGTCGGCGCGGGTGTGCCCCCTGGTCTGCGAGCACGGCTACAAGGCAGACGGCGAGCGCTGCACCAGGATCACCTGCGCCGCGGGCTCGTTCCTCAATGACGATAATGAGTGTGAGAAGCGCCGCGAGAAGAAGCCGGTCGCCAAACGCGATGCCGACGATCGTCGGGAGCGCGCGCGCCAGGTTCGCGGGCGGCCCCAATCCATCCCGGGCCTCCCCGAGGCGGGCGGCGTCAACCGTCGCGCATCGGCAGGAGGATCGGGCCAGTTCGTTTGCGACGCGGGCGGCTGCCGGCCGGTTAGGCGCGGCTGTCGCATCGACTATCAGGGTGGCTCACCCCGCAGCGGCTCCGGCGGCAACGTGGAAGTCTGCAACTGAGAGCGGTCACGGCACCTTCGAGATTTCCCTCGGGCCGCTAGATCGCACTGGCGGCGATGTTGACCATCAGTGCAAGCAGTGCGGTGTTGAACACGAACGAGATGATGCCGTGCACGGTCGCGGTGCGGCGGATGATCCTGTCGGTGATGCCGACGTCGGAAACCTGCGCGGTCATGCCGATCACGAACGAGAAGTACACGAAGTCCCAGTAATCCGCCTCGACATGCGTCTCGCCGCTCGGAAACTGCAGGCCGCCGGGCTTTTCGCTGCGATAGAATTCGTGCGCGTAGTGCAGCGCGAACGAGGTGTGAACCAGCGTCCATGACAGCGCGATGGTGACGATCGCGAGGATCAGGCCGGCGGGGTTGCCCTTCGAGGCGCCGAGTTCGAACACGATGGCCGCGAGGCTGGCAAAGGCGCCGAGCGCGGTGAGCAGCAGCAGCACGAAACGCCCGTCGTCCTGCAGCACGGCGTTGCGGCGGATATAGGCGACGCCGGAGCGCAGCATCATGCTGTAGGCGAGCACGAGATACAGGGTGGCGAATGCATCCCAGCCGATAACGAGACGGGTCACCAGCCGCCTTGTATCGGGCAGCAGCAGGAAAACGGCGATGCCGGCCGCTATCGCAATGAAGGTCCGCGGTCTCGCGTAGACGACGCGGACCGGCAGCGGCCAGTTGCGGAAACGAACAAGGTGATCCTCGAATTCCTTGTTCATCCCGCGCCTATGATTGGGGTCAGGTCTTGCGCTCCGCGACGAAGCGTGCGGCAGCCCGCAGGATATCGCCCTTGGCGCCGAACACCGAAAGTGCCGAATCCGCCCGCGCCAGCAGGTCGTTCACGCGCTGCCTGGCGCCGTCGATCCCGAGCTGGGTGACGAAGGTGGTCTTCCCGAGCGCGGCATCGGCGCCGGCCGGCTTGCCGAGGGCGGCGGCGTCGCCTTCGACGTCGAGCAGGTCGTCGGCGATCTGGAAGGCCTCGCCGAGCGCGCGGCCGTAATCGTCGAGCGCCTGGTATTCCTTGTCCGTGGACTGGCCGAGGATCGCGCCGGCGATGCAGCCGTAACGCAATAGCGCGCCGGTCTTCATCTGCTGCAGCCGCGCCACGTCGACCGGCTCGCGGTCGCCAAAGCGCCCTTCGCCGGCGAGATCGAGCATCTGGCCGCCGACCATGCCGCCGATGCCGGAGGCGCGCGCCAGCGCACGGGTGAGCAGCAGCCGCACCTTCGGATCGGGATGGACCTCGTCGCGGCTGATGATGTCGAAGGCGAACGTCAACAGCCCGTCGCCGGCCAGGATTGCCGTCGCGTCATCGGTCTTCTTGTGCAAGGTGGGGCGGCCGCGGCGCAGGTCTGAATTGTCCATTGCCGGCAGGTCGTCGTGGATCAGCGAATAGCAGTGGATGCATTCCAGGGCCGCGCCCGCGAGCAGCGCCGCCTCGCGCGGCACGTCGAAAACCGCCGAGCTCTCGACCACAAGGAACGGCCGCAAGCGTTTGCCTCCGCCGAGGCTGGAATAGCGCATGGCGTCCATCAGACGCTTGGGACGGGCGATCTCGTCGGGCAACAGCGTATCCGACAACAGCTCCGCCAGCAGCCGCTCGGTTTCGTCGGCGGTCTGGTCCAGTCGCTTGGCGAAGTCGGCGGCGGCGATCGTCATTCAGAAGGGCTCCACGAACGTCTCTGGGTCAATTTCGGGCCGGACAATCGTTGATGGGCCGGGGTTCGTCAATCGGCGGATGCGGCCACAAGACGCCCCAAAAGTGCTGGAAAAACCGCCTGACGTCGTCACCATGTCCCTTCCGTCTTGACCTGTGCCCCCGCCATCTGAACCAGAAGTCCCCATTTGCGCATCGTCCGCTACTTGCTCCTGATTATCCTGGTCCTGTTGCTGCTGCCCTATGTGGTGGCGCCGTTCTATCGGACCGGCCATCCGGTCTCGACGCTGATGGCCTGGCGCTGGGTGAAGGGTGCGCCGGTGTCGCGGCAATGGGTCGATCTCACCGCGATGTCGCCGTATCTGCCCCGCACCGTGGTGGCCTCGGAGGATGCCAGATTCTGCAGCCATCGCGGTGTCGATTGGGATGCGCTGCGCGAGGTGATGGATGATGCCGAGGACGGCGAGGTGGCGCGCGGCGGCTCCACCATCACCCAGCAGGTGGCGAAGAACCTGTTCCTGTGGCCGGGCCGCAGCGTGGTGCGCAAGGCGCTGGAGCTGCCGCTGGCGATGTGGATCGACCTCGTGCTGGGAAAGCAGCGCGTCTTGGAAATCTATCTCAATATAGCGGAGCTCGGCCCGTCCGGTCAGTTCGGCGTCGGTGCCGGCGCCGCCTACGCCTTCGGCCGGCCGGCGTCCGAACTGTCGGGGCGCGAGGCGGCGCTGCTGGCGGCCATCCTGCCCAACCCCATCAAGCGCAGCGCCCGCAATCCACGGCCCGGCGTGCGCCGCCTCGCCGGCATCTATATGACCCGCGCACAGAGCGTGCAGCGCTGCTGGGGCGACAAACGCGGATTTTAAGCCGATTTCGGGCCATTTTTACCCTCTGCGGCCCTAGATTTACGAGAGGCCTTCCTCTATAAGCGCGGCCTATCGGCATCTTGAGCCCGCGCTTTCCGAAAGCTGCGGGCCGTCTTATTTGGACGATGCCCCCGCAATACCCTAGAGGATACCGAAATGGCTGTTCCCCGCAGAAAAACCTCGCCGTCGCGCCGTGGCATGCGCCGCTCGGCCGACGCCCTCAAGAAGCCCACTTATGTCGAGGACAAGGATTCCGGCGAGCTGCGTCGTCCGCACCATCTCGACCTCAAGACCGGCATGTACAAGGGCCGGCAGGTGCTGAAGCCCAAGAAGGAAGCTTGAGCGGGAAGCTTGAGCAGGAAGCGTCAGGCTCGCAGCCTCGCGGCATTCCGCATTACGAAAGCGGTGGGTAGGTTGCACCCGCTGCCTGAATTCGGCCACCGAGTGAGTTAAGAGGTTACCGAGGCGGATGGACCCGCTCTCGGCAATACGCGTTCCTTCCGCTTCACAAAGGGCCTCCCGCGATGGTCGGTTTTCCGCTGCTGCTGATTCCGCTCGCGATCTACAACATCATCGTGCTGCTGATGCGCGACGTCTCGCTCAGCGAGCCCGTGCTGAAGCTGCCGCTGATGTCGGGCGCGGAGTGGCAGATTTCGCTCAGCGACATGCTGCTCGCTTTTGCCGTCGTCATGCTGCTGCTCGAGATCGTCAAGGGCGCGCGGCCCGGCGCGAAGTATTTGATGGATCATTTGCTGTCGCTGGTCGTGTTTGGCGCGGCGGCGGCGGAATTCCTGCTCTTGCCGAAATTCGCCACCTCCACCTTTTTCCTGCTGACCTTGTTCGCGCTGGTCGATTTCCTGACCGGCGTCACATTGCGACGGCGGCGCTATACGGTGGTGGCGGAGGCCGCTCCGGTTTCGAGGAAGGCCTCGCGGCGGCCCGAGCCGGAAGAGGTCGAGCCGCCGCGCCAACCGGCGCCCGCCGCCGCTCCTGCGGCGCCCGTCCCGGCTCCTGCGGCGCCCGCATCGCCGCCGTCGGCTGCATCCGTTGCCGAATCCGTGCTGCTCGACCGTCCCGACCCATCTTTGACGCAGCCGGCCGTACCCTCGCCGGGCATCCAGCCGGGCAGTGGCACGCATCCCTCGCCCGACACACCCTCGCGCTGATTCTCCACAAGCGGAGCGCTAAGCGGTTCGCGTCAAGAAATAGAGCTAAATTTAGACGATCTGCTTGGTCCGCCGGCTCACGCTGCGGCGCTCGCTGACGTGCGGACCATAGGCGGCCTGCGCGTCCGCATAGGATGCCCGCCGCAGGCTGCGGGTCTGGGGAGCGTGGTCGGCGGTCGCGATCAGCTGGGCGACAAAGCTGGCGTCGGGCCGATTCGGTTGCGTCGTTGGCCGGACGTCGGCACGGGCGGAAAGCGGCACGAGTTCAACCGAGCCGGATGGAATGTCCACGGCCTCCGCGTCGATGATCACCTCTGGATGCCCTGCGCCTGTCATCGCCAATCTGTCTCGTTTCGGAACGATCGATCTGCCCTTTTACCCCAACTGGCAAGAAGCATGCCCGCCCGTTGGTTCCCGCGGTCTGCAGCCATGGTTTGCAGACCGTTAATCAACTTCACCTAGGGTCGGGGTTGCGCATTACCGTATTGTTGGGCTGGAGAATCACCCGGGTACTGTTCCGAAACGAGGCGTCCCGACATGCCGACTGTCCCGCAAGCCGCCGCCATCCTCGTCTCGCTCGGCCAGGCCAGTTTCGTCTGGGACATCGGCAGCGATCGCCTCACCTGGAGCGAGAATGCTTCGTCGGTCTTCGCCGGCGTTCCCCCGGAGTCTCTGGCCACCGGCGCCGAGTTTGCCAGGCTGATCGAGCCTGCCCGCTCCATCCGCAACGACGCGCTCACCCATTCGCTGCCGCCGCGGGCCGACGAGGGCATGCCCTACCGCATCGAATATGGCGTGCGCGCCACGACGGCCGTGCCGGTGATCTGGATCGAGGAGACCGGCGTCTGGTTCGCCGGCCCCGACGGCCGGCCATGGCGCGCGCAGGGCGTGGTGCGCATCAACAATGAGCGCCATGCCCGCGACGAGCAGCTCTTGAAAATGTCCCGGCACGACCCGCTGACCGGGGAGCTCAACCGCACCCATCTGATTGCGGCTCTCGCCGAAGCGATCGAGGAGAGCACGCGCTTCCGCTCCGCCTGCGCCTTCATGCTGATTGGCATCGATCATCTGGCGCGGGTCAACGACGCCTTCGGCTTCGACGTCGCCGACGCCGTGATCGCGGAGGTCGCCGTACGCATCCGCGCGCGCTTACGCGCCGGCGACGTGCTCGGCCGCTTTTCCGGCAACAAGTTCGGCCTGATCCTGAAGAACTGCACCGTCGACGACACCCATGTCGCCGCCGAGCGCTTTCTCGCCGGTATCCGCGACGAGGTGGTGCCGACAAAGTCCGGCCCCGTTTCGGTGACGGCGTCGATCGGCGCGGTCAGCGTGCCGCGCTACGCCCGCAACGCCGATGAAGCGATCAACCGGGCCCAGGAAACGCTGGATGCGGCGAAGCGCCGTCGCGCCGGCTCGTTCGGGCTGTGGCGGCCCAATGTGGAGCGCGACGCCCAGCGCCGTGTCAATATCCGCGTCACCGACGAGATCGTCACCGCGCTCAACGAGCGCCGCATCGTGGCGGCTTTCGAGCCCGTCGTGGCCGCGGGCTCGCGCGAGCCCGCTTTCTACGAATGCCTTGTGCGGATGGAGCAGGGCGACGGCCAGGTGCTGCTTGCGCCCGACGTCGTCCCGGTAGCGGAGCGACTCGGCCTGATCCGCCTGGTCGATCACCGCATTCTCGAGCTTGTGGTGGCCGAGCTGATCGCTTCGCCCCATGTGCAGCTCAGCCTCAACATCTCGCCGGAGACCACCATGGATCCGGACTGGTCGGCGACTATCGAATTGCTGATGCGCTCCCATCCGGGCGTTGCCGAGCGTCTGATCGTGGAGATCACCGAGACGGTTGCGATCCAGGACATCGACGACATCAGAGGCTTTGTCACCCGGCTGAAGAATTTCGGCAGCAGGATCGCGATCGACGATTTCGGCGCTGGCTACACCTCGTTCCGCAACCTGCGCAAGCTCGGAGTCGATATCGTGAAAATCGACGGCGCCTTCGTGCAGAACATCGCGCGCTCCGCCGACGACCGCGCCTTCGTGCAGACGCTGATCGATCTCGCCTGCAGGCTGAACATCAAGACCGTGGCGGAATGGGTGCAGGACGAGGAAGCCGCCGGGATGCTGCGCGAGTGGGGCTGCGACTACATCCAGGGCCGGCTGATCGGGCTCGCCACACCGCAGCGGCCGTGGGCGGGGAAAGAGACTGTCGTGCCGGCGGCAAGCTAGGCCGCAATGTATTTTATTTTGCTCGCCATGCCCGGGCTTGTCCTGGCTTGTCCCGGGCATCCACGTCTTACTTTCTTCGTAGCCCCCAAACATGCATGGCCGGGACAAGCCCGGCCATGACGTAAAACAAAAACAGCGGTCTCAAAGGCTACTCTTCCTTCTTCGTCTCTTTCGACATGCGCTCGAGCCGCTCCTGCATTTCCTTCATCTGACGGCGAAGATCGTCGATCTTGTTGTCCTCGTCCGGCGCAGGCTCCGGCACTTTCTCGGACTCGCTCGATCCGGTGCGCGCGCCGAACGGCTTGAACATCTGCTGGAACAGCTCCATGTTGCGGCGGACCTGTTCTTCCAGCGGCGCAAACGGCGTGCCGCTCAATGCGCCCGCGATCTGCTTGCGGAATTTTTCCTGCTCGCGCGTCAGCGTCTCGATCGACTGCTCCAGATATTTCGGCACAACCATCTGCATGCTGTCGCCGTAGAAGCGGATCAACTGCCGCAGGAATGTGGTCGGCAGCAAATTCTGCCCGGCCTTGTTCTCCTGCTCGAAGATGATCTGCGCCAGAACCGAGCGCGTGATATCCTCGCCGGTCTTGGCGTCGTAGACGAGAAAGTCCTCGCCCTGCTTCACCATGGCCGCGAGATCCTCGAGCGTCACATACGTGCTCGTACCGGTATTGTAGAGGCGACGATTAGCGTATTTCTTGATCGTGGTAGGTGTTTCGGATTTTGCCATGGTTCACACAAGACCAGCCGGAGGCGGGAACCCGACGGCACTGCCGCAGGGCGGAATGCAACGCAACACAGCAAAGGTAAGCACTTTCAAAGGCCTTCGGCTACCGTTTTGTACGGAACGGTTAACCCGCCCATCAGGACGCCACAGGGGGAAAGCGCCGGCCCCGCCTTTTTGGATGCGGGCGCGGCACGTTTTCGTCCTGGAGCGATTGACATGCCTCAACGGGGTTAACAGGATAGGCATTAAGACTGGCCCGCCACCCCGGCCCGCCCGCCGTCAAGAAAACAAACCCGATAAAACCCATACAGGAGATATCCATGTCAGACGATGTCGTCATCGTCAGCGCCGCCCGCACCGCGGTTGGCAGCTTCAACGGCGCATTCGCGACCACCCCGGCTCATGATCTCGGCGCGGTCGCCATCAAGGCCGCGCTCGAGCGCGGCGGCATCGAGCCCGGACGCGTCTCCGAAGTCATCATGGGGCAAATCCTGACCGCGGCGCAGGGCCAGAACCCGGCCCGCCAGGCCTCGATCTCGGCCGGCATTCCCGTCGAAAGTCCGGCCTGGGGCGTCAACCAGCTCTGCGGAAGCGGCTTGCGTTCGGTCGCGCTCGGCTATCAGGCCATCCTCAACGGCGATTCCGACATCGTGGTCGCCGGCGGCCAGGAATCCATGAGCATGGCTCCGCATGCGCAGTATCTGCGCGGCGGCGTCAAGATGGGCGGCGTCGAACTCGTCGACACCATGATCAAGGACGGTCTGTGGGACGCCTTCAACGGCTACCACATGGGTAACACCGCCGAAAACGTCGCCCGGCAGTGGCAGATCACCCGCGCCCAGCAGGACGAGTTCGCGGTCAAGTCGCAACAGAAGGCCGAGGCCGCGCAAAAGGCCGGCAGGTTCAAGGACGAAATCGCGCCGGTCACCATCAAGACCCGCAAGGGCGATATCGTCGTCGATACCGACGAATATCCCCGCCACGGCGCAACGCTGGACGCCATGTCCAAGCTGAAGCCTGCCTTCGAGAAGGACGGCACCGTCACCGCCGGCAGCGCGTCCGGCATCAATGACGGCGCCGCCGCCGTGGTGTTGATGAGCGCCAAGCAGGCCGCCGCCGAAGGCAAAAAGCCGATCGCCCGCATTGTCTCCTGGGCCCAGGCCGGCGTCGATCCCAAGATCATGGGCTCCGGTCCCATCCCGGCCTCGCGCGCCGCGCTGAAGAAGGCCGGCTGGAATGTCGGCGACCTCGATCTCGTCGAGGCCAACGAGGCATTCGCGGCCCAGGCCTGCGCCGTCAACAAGGATCTCGGCTGGGATACCTCCAAGGTCAACGTCAATGGCGGCGCGATCGCCATCGGTCACCCGATCGGCGCGTCCGGCGCCCGCGTGCTCGTGACGCTGCTGCACGAAATGCAGAAGCGCGATTCCAAGAAGGGCCTCGCCACGCTGTGCATCGGCGGCGGCATGGGTATCGCCATGTGCATCGCGCGTGACTGAGGCATCGCGTTTTCAAGTGAAGCGGATGTCGGCTCGCTTGAGGAAAGCGCGTAGAAAGAGGATCGGCGTTGTGAATTGCGTGATGAAAACATCAGCTGTTCAACGCGGTTCAAACTGTTAAGAATGAAATGCCCGGTCTCGCACCGGGCATTTTTTCGTCTCAAGCAGCTGTTTGAATCCGGCGCTTGAGGAGCGTCAAAAGACCGGGGCAATTCCGGTCTATGAGAAGACTACCAAGGAGGAGACGACATGGCACGAGTTGCATTGGTCACGGGCGGAACGCGCGGCATTGGCGCTGCGATCAGCAAGGCGTTGAAGGCAGCCGGCTACACGGTCGCGGCGAGCTATGCCGGCAATGACGCGGCGGCCGAGAAGTTCAAGGCCGAGACCGGCATTCCCGTCTACAAGTGGGACGTTTCCTCGTTCGACGCCTGCGGCGCCGGCATCAAGAAAGTCGAAGCCGATCTCGGACCCGTCGATGTGCTCGTCAACAATGCCGGCATCACAAAGGATGGCGCCTTCCACAAGATGACGCTCGAGCAGTGGAACGCCGTCATCAACACCAATCTCGGCTCGCTGTTCAACATGACGCGCCCGATCATCGAGGGCATGCGCGCCCGCAAGTTCGGCCGCATCATCAATATCTCCTCGATCAACGGGCAAAAAGGCCAGTTCGGCCAGGTCAACTATTCCGCGGCGAAGGCGGGCGACATCGGCTTCACCAAGGCGCTGGCGCTGGAGAACGCCAAGGCCGGCATTACGGTGAACGTGATATGCCCCGGCTACATCAACACCGAGATGGTGCAGGCGGTGCCGAAGGAGGTTCTGGAAAAATCCGTCCTGCCGCAGATCCCGATCAACCGGCTCGGCGAGCCCGAGGAGATCGCGCGCGTGGTCGTCTTCCTCGCTGCCGACGACGCCGGCGCCATCACCGGCTCCACATTCACCATCAATGGCGGACAATACATGGTGTGACGGCGCGCTTGCGTCGTTACGTCGATTTGTCCAAATGAGTCGCCATGGCCGGGCTTGTCCCGGCCATCCACGTCTTTGTAGAAGCTTCATCGCCCTGTAAGACGTGGATGCCCGCGACCCGTCTCCGCCGAGGCTACGCCGGGCCACAAGCATGCTCGGCCGGCGAAGCGTTAGTGAAGCCGGCAAGCCCGGCATGACGAGAGTTCCTGATGTCCCCCCGCACCGCCACCCTGACAGGCCTCTCCGCGATCCTGATGTGGTCGCTGCTCGCGGTTCTCACGGTCGCAACCGGAACGATTCCGGCCTTCCAGCTCGCCGCCATGACTTTCGCAATCGGCGCGCTGGTTGCGTTTGCGAGCTTCCTGTTCCGGCCTTCCGCGTTCGCCGCGTTGAAGCAGCCGCTGGTCGCGTGGGTCGTCGGCGTCGGCGGGCTGTTCGGCTATCATGCCCTCTATTTCCTCGCGCTGCGCTTTGCGCCGCCGGCCGAGGCCGGGCTTCTCAACTATCTCTGGCCGCTCCTGATCGTGCTGTTCTCCTCGCTGCTGCCGGGCGAGCGGCTGCTGTCCCATCACATTATAGGCGCGCTGCTGGGACTTGCCGGCACGGTGCTGCTGTTGCTGGGCGGTGGCGGCAGCGGATTTGAGGCCGGCCAACTGCCCGGCCTGGCTGCAGCCTTTGTCGCCGCCTTCGTTTGGGCATCTTATTCGGTGATGTCGCGGCGGCTGAAAGCGGTGCCGACTGACGCGGTCGCGGGCTTCTGTCTCGTCACCGCCGTTCTCGCCGGTGTCGTGCACCTCCTCGCCGAGAAGACCGTCTGGCCTGATACAGCAGGGCAATGGCTGGCTATATCGGCGCTCGGCGTCGGCCCAGTGGGTGCGGCGTTCTTCACCTGGGATATCGGCATGAAGCGCGGCGACATCCGCGTGCTGGGCGCAGCCTCCTACGCCACGCCGCTGCTCTCGACCGCGTTCCTGATTCTGGCGGGTTTTGCCAAGCCGACCGCCACCATCGCCGTCGCTGCGATACTGATCGCCGGTGGCGGCCTGATCGCGGCAAAGGACATGTTTCGCAAGCGGGCCTAATTTAGTGCTCGGGGAGTGCAGGGTGGGCCTGCTGTTGCTTCGCCCCGCCGCCAACCTGGAATTCGCAATGGCGTCAGGCCGGTGTCCAGCCCTTCGCCGCAAGCTCGAACTTCGCGAACTCGAATGCCGGCGCCACCGAGCAGCCGACCAGCGTCCAGTCGCCGGTGCTTTCCGCTGCCTGCCATGCGCCTGCCGGGACGATCGCCTGCGGCCGCTCGCCGGCGGCCACGTCCGAGCCGAGCGTGACGGTGTGCGACGCACAGCCCTCATTGGCGATGCGCAGCGTCAGGGGGGCACCGGAATAGTAGTGCCAGATCTCCACGGCATCGATGCGATGCCACTGTGAGCGATCGCCGCGGGACAGGAGATAATAGATCGCGGTCGACGTGGCGCGGCCTTGCGCATCCGTGCGGACGTCGCGGAACGTCTCGCGGTAATATCCGCCCTCGGGGTGGGGGGGGGGG
>JAEZEU010000305.1 GCA_023432885.1 Pseudomonadota bacterium
TTGCCATTGGTGATCAGGCTCAGCGTCTCCTCGCCGCGATGGTCGGGATGCACCCGCCACCCGATGTCCGAGAGCAGACAGGCGGCGTGACGCAGCCGCCGGTCCTCGACGGTCTCGCGCAGATGGACGACCCGCACCAGGCGATCGGTCCAGGCTATCAGTTCTTCGGCATGGCGCGCCGAGCGGGACAACAGCCGGTTGAGGTTCTGCGCAGCGCAGATCAATCCGTCGTCGGCGCGCTCGTCCCGCGGCAGCATTTCGTAAAACAGGCCTTCGCGCACGCCGAACGTCGAGAAAACGATGGTCTTGGGCCGCGCGACCCGGATGACGTATTCGAGCACCAGCGCCGCATAGGTGAGAAGCGGCCGCCGCGCATCGGAGATAAGTTCGATGTCGGCGAGCCGGTTGGTCGCGGCGAGCCGCCGCAGCCGCTGCGCAAAGTCGAGCGCATCCGCAGCGGGAATCGAATAGCCATGCATCACCTTCAGCGGATAGCCGCTCTGCACGATGTGAATGCGCGCCAGCGCGCGCCATGTGCCGCCCACGGCGTAAAAAGTGCGGCTGCTGCCGCTTTTGAGCAGATCGACGCCGGTAATGGCGTTGCGCACGATGTTCTCGGCGCGCTTCAGCGATTTGCGCGAAGAATCCTGCAGGGCGAGACTGCCGAGCGGCAGCGTCACGCCGCTGCGGACGCGGCTGCCGCGCACATCGATCAGTTCGAGCGAGCCCCCGCCGAGGTCGCCGACGATGCCGTCGGGAGCGTGGATCCCGGAGATCACCCCAAGCGCTGAGAGCTTTGCCTCGCGCGGGCCGGAGAGAATATCGATCGGTACGCCGCAGATGCGCTCGGCCTTGGCAATGAATTCGGGGCCGTTGCTGGCGTCGCGGCAGGCAGCGGTCGCGATCGCGTAGACGCGGCCGACTTTCTGGATACGGCATAGCGCCCGGAACCGCCGCAGCGACGTCAGCGCCTTGGCTACTGCGTCGGGCGCGAGCAGGCCGGTGCTCTGCACCTCGCGGCCCAGGCCGCAGAGAGCCTTCTCGTTGAATACCGAGACGAGGCTGCGGCTCAGGTTCTCATAGACGACGAGACGAACCGAGTTCGAACCGATGTCGATGACCGCGACGCTGGCTCCGCCTTTGCGCGGCCGCTTCACCGGCACAACTCCTTAAGGCGTCTGCTGACGCTCACTGCGGCGGGTGAGCCGGCGCGGCGAAGATTCCTTGAGCGATTTTCCACGGCCGGAAAGACTCGGATTCGTCATGAAGTAATTATGCAAGTTGAAGGGCTCTTCGCCTTTCGCGGCCTTCATACGCGTTGACGACCCGTCCGGCAACAACTGCCAGCTTTGCTCGGTATCTTTCAGATTCGCGACCATGATCTGTTCGAGAACCTGCTGATGCACCGTGGGATTTTGCAGCGGACAGAGGATTTCCACGCGGCGGTCGAGGTTGCGCGGCATCATGTCGGCCGACGAGATGTACACAGCCGCCTTGGCGCTTGGCAGTCCCTGGCCCATGCCGAAGCAGTAGATGCGTCCGTGCTCGAGGAAGCGGCCGATCACGGACTTGACGCGGATGTTCTCCGATAATCCGGGCAGGCCGGGCCTCAGGCAGCAGATGCCGCGCACGATGAGCTCGACCGACACGCCGGCCTGGGAAGCCTGATAGAGCGCGTCGATGATGTCGGGGTCGACCAGCGAGTTCATCTTCATCCAGATCGCGGCCGGCCGGCCGTGCCTGGCATGATTGGTCTCGCCGTGGATGTGCTCGAGGATGCGCTTGCGCAGCGTCAGCGGCGAGACCGCCATCTTCTCGATCTCGCTCGGCTCGGCATAACCGGTGATGTAGTTGAACACCCGCGCCGCATCGCGGCCGATCGCAGGGTCGGAGGTGAAGTAGGACAGGTCGGTATATATTCGCGCGGTGACCGGGTGATAGTTGCCGGTTCCGGTGTGCACATAGGTGGTGAGGTTGCCGCCCTCGCGGCGCACCACCATCGACAGCTTGGCGTGAGTCTTCAGCTCGATGAAGCCGTAGACCACCTGCACGCCGGCGCGTTCGAGGTCGCGTGCCCAGCGGATGTTGGCCTCCTCATCAAACCGCGCCTTGAGTTCGATCAGGGCCGTGACGGACTTGCCAGCCTCAGCCGCTTCCGCCAGCGCCCGCACGATCGGCGAGTTGATCGAGGTGCGGTACAGTGTCTGCTTGATCGCCACCACGTCGGGATCACGCGCCGCCTGCTGCAGGAACTGCACCACGACGTCGAAGGACTCGTAAGGATGATGGACGATGAGATCCTTCTGGCGGATCGCCGCAAAAATATCGCCGCCGTGGTCGCGCACGCGCTCGGGGTGGCGCGGAACGTAAGGCGGGAATTCCAGGTCGGGCCGGTCCAGTCGCGTCAGCTGCGACAGCTCGTTCATCGCCAGCACGCCATCGACCAGGAACACTTCGTCGTCGCTGGTCGAGAGTGCCCGCTGCACGAATACGCGCAGCTCCTCCGGCATTTTGGCGTCGATCTCGAGCCGGATCACCGATCCGCGCCGGCGCCGCTTCAGCGCGGTCTCGAACAGGCGGACGAGGTCTTCGGCCTCTTCCTCGATTTCGATTTCGGAGTCTCTGATGATGCGGAACGCGCCCTGGCCCTTGACGGTGTAGCCCGGGAACAGCCGTGCGATGAACAGCGAGGTCGCCTGTTCGAGCGTGATCAGCCGCGTCACGCCTTCTTTGGTCGAGGGCATGCGGATGAAGCGATCGATCTTGCCGGGCATCCGGATCAGCGCGTTCATCGGCTTGCCGTCAGCGGTTCGCACCAGCTGCAGCGCGATGGTGAAACCGAGGCTGGGGATGAACGGGAAGGGGTGCGCGGGATCGATCGCGAGCGGCGTCAGCAGCGGAAAGATGTTGCGGAGAAAGTATTCCTCGATCCAGCTCCGCTCTGTCTTGGTAACGTCGCGGCCGTCGACCAGCACAATTCCGACATCAGCGACCATGTGGTGCAATTCGCCCCAGATCGCCTGCTGGTCCTTCGCGAGCTGCGATACCGTTTCGTTGACGAGGTGGAGTTGCTCCAGCGGTGTGCGTCCGTCCGGGCTGCGTTCGGTGATGCCCTCGCGGACCTGCGCCTTGATACCGGCAACGCGGACCATGAAGAACTCATCAAGGTTATTGGCGGAAATAGACAGGAACCGGACCCGCTCCAGCGCCGGATGGCCGGTATTGACCGCTTCCTCCAGCACCCGGCGGTTGAAATGCAGCCAGGAAAGCTCCCGGTTAATGAACCGCTCGGGGCTCGAGGCAATCGCCGGCGAGGTTGCGGGCTCGGCCTCTTTCTCTTTGGTTACAACGGCTTGTGCGGAATCCATCATGTTCGATCCGAGCAAGGGCAAGGTGCGGTGCAATATCGGGGAGCCGATTCCTCGACCATGTGATGTTGCGATGACGTTTCAATGACATTGACGTTCCGCCCGCCGGCGCCGTCAAGTCGGGGGATGCCCGATCTTGGGGTCGCGCAGCAGCTCGGCGGCCAGCGCGCGGGTGATGGGGCGGCCGAGCCGCAGGGCTTCGGTATCCAGCAGTTCCACTGCCTGGCGCGCCGCGGCATAGGAGCGCTCGATGCGGCTGGCGACATAGCCGACCAGGCTCTCGTCCACCGCCATCTGCCGGTCGGCGCAGAACTTGACGATCAGGGCGCGGAACAGCAGGTCGTCGGGCGCCGCCAGTGACACCACGGGCACCGCGCGCAATCGCGAACGCAGATCACGCAGTTCGATTTCGAAGGCTGACGGCGGCAGGCGCGCGGTCATGAGGACGAAAGCTGCGTCCTCCCGCGCCAGGTTCATCAGGTGAAAAAGCGCGCGCTCGTCGAAACCATCCGCCCTCAGGTCTTCGACAACAAGCGCGCCGGTCGCGAGCGCATTCGGCACCGAAGCTGCGGTGAGCGCATGCGCCGAGATGACGCGCGCGCCGGATCGTTCGGCCCAGATCGAGGCGAGGTGGCTCTTGCCGCCGCCTTCCTCGCCCGCAAGCCACATGATGCGGTTGGGCCAATCCGGCCATCGCTCGATCAGCGCGAGTGCGGCGTCGTTGGCTGGTCCCTCGAGAAAATTGTCGCGGGTCAGGCTTTCCGCGTGCGGCAGCGCAAATGCAAGCTGTCGAGGTTGAACGCTACCTGCCACGCCGTCACTCCATGCCAAAACACCGGCAGTGCTGGCTTGAGCCTATTTCGGGGCTTCGATCGTGCTCATGTGCCGCACCCACTCCACGAGATAGAGCGAGACGGAAACCAAAGTAAAGACCGTGACAAAGCCCATCAGGATCAGGTCGTAAGGCCTTGGGTCAAAGCCGAAACCCAGCGATCCCAGCACCAGTGCGGCGAACGCCACCTGCGCGACTGTGTTCAGCTTCGACACCATCGAAGGCTTCATCGGCACCGGCTTGTCGAACAGCCAGGATACGATCACCGCCGCCACGATCATGATGTCGCGGGACACCACGAGGATGACGATCCAGCGCGGTACCGCGCCCCAGATGCCGAGCGCGACGAAGATCGAGACCAGCAGCGCCTTGTCGGCGAGCGGGTCGAGCAGGGCGCCGAGTTCGCTCGTCATGTTGAAGCGCTTGGCCAGAAAGCCGTCGACGGCATCGCTGATGCCAGCGACGACGAAAACCGCGAATGCGATCTCCATCTGGCTCGAGGCGATGGCCCAGACGATAACCGGCACCAGGATGATGCGGGCAAGGGTGATGATGTTCGGAATGTTCAACGCGGAGCTTCCCGGCTACCAGCCGCTCTAGGCCCCTGGCGGGGCCAACCGGCTGTTATCTACATAGTATAGCGGCAGGCAGCTTGCGAGCCATTGCACCGGGGCGAAATCCGACGTAACCAGCCGTTAACACTCGGAAAATGGCATGACGGACCGCAAGAACGGGCTCACTTACGCGGATTCGGGCGTCGATATCGATGCCGGCAACCGGCTGGTCGATCTGATCAAGCCGATGGTCCGCGCTACGGCCCGGGCGGGCGCCGAGGCCGAGATCGGCGGCTTCGGTGGGCTGTTCGACCTGAAGGCCGCGGGTTTCAAAGACCCCGTTCTGGTGGCGGCCACGGACGGCGTCGGTACCAAGGTCAAGATCGCAATCGAAACCGGGCTACACGCCGGGATCGGCATCGATCTGGTTGCGATGTCGGTTAACGACCTCGTTGTGCAGGGCGCCGAACCGCTGTTCTTCCTCGACTATTTTGCCTGCGGCAGGCTCGACCCGGAAGCTGCTGCGGCGATCGTTGCCGGCGTCGCCGAGGGCTGCCGCGAATCCGGCTGCGCGCTGATCGGTGGCGAAACTGCTGAAATGCCCGGCCTCTACAAGGACGGTGACTACGATCTCGCCGGCTTTGCCGTCGGTGCTGCGGAGCGCGGCACGCTGTTGCCGCGGGGTGACATTGCCGCCGGGGATGCGGTGATCGGGCTTGCTTCTTCCGGCGTGCATTCCAACGGCTTTTCGCTGGTGCGCAAGATCGTCGAGAATTCGCGGATTGCCTGGGACGCGCCAGCGCCGTTCTCCCCGGTGATGACCCTCGGCGGCGCGCTGCTGACGCCGACAAAGCTCTACGTGAAATCCTGCCTGCGCGCGATCCGCGAGACCGGGGCGGTGAAGGGCCTCGCGCATATCACCGGCGGCGGTTTCACGGACAATATCCCGCGGGTGCTGCCAGGGCATCTCGGTGTCGGTATCGATCTGGCGCAGTTGCCGGTGCTGCCGGTGTTCAAATGGCTGGCGGAGCTGGGAGGCATCGCCGAGCTCGAACTGTTGCGAACCTTCAACTGCGGCATCGGCATGGTCGCGATCGTCAAGCCCGATGCCGTCGAGCAGGTCACCAACGTCTTCACCGAGAGCGGCGAGACCGTCGCGGTGCTCGGAGAAGTCATCGAGACCAAAGGTGAGCATCGCGTGGTCTACAACGGTCATCTCGACCTGGCGCTCTGATGGCTGGCGCTTTGATGAAACGACGCGTCGCCATCCTGATCTCGGGGCGCGGATCGAACATGGCCGCGCTGATCGAGGCCGCGAAGGCCAGCGACTTTCCGGCCGAAATTGCGGTCGTGATCTCCAACCGGGCGGAAGCCGGCGGCCTCGATCGGGCGAAGGCGAGCGGCGTTGCGACTGAAATCATCGAAAGCAAGCCGTTCGGCAAGGACCGAGCCGCGTTCGAGAAGGTGCTTGAGGAAAAGCTCGCCCAGCACCGCATCGAGTTGATTTGTCTCGGCGGCTTCATGCGGCTGTTCACGGCTGAATTCGTGCAGCGCTGGTACGGGCGGATGCTCAACATCCATCCCTCGTTGCTGCCCTCGTTTCCCGGCCTCGATCCGCATGGCCAGGCGCTCAAGGCCGGCGTGAAGATTTCAGGCGCGACGGTGCACTTCGTCATTCCCGAGACCGACGCCGGTCCGATCGTGATGCAGGGCGCGATACCCGTGCGCGACGATGATACGGTCGATGCGCTGTCGGAGCGGATCCTCACCTTGGAGCATCGCATCTATCCCGAAGCGTTGCGGCTGCTCGCGAGCGGCAGGCTGAAGCTGGAAGGTGATCTCTGCCGTATCAGTGGCGGGACGGCCGGCGGCGAACCCTTGATTGCGCCGCGGGCGCAATAACACGAGTCTCCAAAAAGAAATCCCCCGGCAATCGCCGGGGGGATCATCATGACCTGCGCAGATCGTGATAGTCAGGAGACCTTGAGGTTTTCCGCGGACGTTTTACCGCGATTTTCGACAAGGTCGTATTCAACCGTCTGGTTTTCATTGAGGGTCGAGAGTCCGGCACGCTCGACGGCGGAGATGTGGACGAACACGTCCTTGTCGCTGCCGGCTGGCTTGATGAACCCGTAACCCTTGGTCGGGTTGAACCATTTAACGGTGCCCTTGAAGTTCGGCATCGCTAGTCTCCTGGTCTGGGACGAAAAAAAAGACGCGGTCACGTTTCCCAACGTGCCACGCCACAAGCGGCTTCCGGGTGTCTTCTTGAATTTCCACAAGGCGAAAACGCACGGTCGAACTTGCCTAGATCCGATTGTACCAGCGATTGCAACACGAAATCTGTACCTTGGCAAGGAGATGACGGCCTGGCGCGATGCGGTGCGTGTAGCTCGCAGCCCTGTGGCACTGCCACCACAGCGGCCGTTTTTCGGTCTCTCGCCGGGTTCCCAAACGATTGACGCTCCGGGCGAACAAGGGGCAAATCGGCTGCACAAGGGTGGGGAATCCGGTGAGGCCGGAGCCGGGGTTTCCGGTGGGGTCGGACTTTATGCGTTACGTATCGCGGCCTTCGCTAGCAGGGGAGACCGGGGCAGGCCGCAGGCTGGTCCGCGCTCTTGCGATCGCCTTCGCGCTGACCTTCGGCGCGGTGTCTTCGGCCGAGGCACAGTTGCTGCCTGCACCGGCGCCAACCCCGACCCCGGGAATCACAATCATCAGTTCCGAGATTTCGGCAAATCAGGCCGTTGCCAATCTCGGCAGCAATTTCCTGGAGCGGTTCACCAATCAGGCGACAAATGGCGTGAACCGGATCGGGCGAAGCAATCCTGGCGGCGGCGGCGCATCCGAGGCAGCCGAGACGCCAAAATTCCGCGCGTGGGTCGAGGGCTATGGCATCTCCTCGAAGACCGACGTACAGGGCGATTTTGCCGGCGACCGTCGCACGACCTATGGCGGCGTAGCGGGCATCGGCGCGACGATCAGCCCCGGCGTCAACATTGGTCTTTCCATCGACCAGAGCCACAGCAAGATCGACGTGCCGCTCGCCTTCCAATGGGCCACCCTCGACCTCACGCAGGTTGGCGCGAATTTTTCCATCGACAAGGGACCGTGGACGCTCGCCGGAGCGTACGTGCACGGCTTCGGCAAAGTCAATTCGAACCGGGATACCGGCGCAGGATTCGCCGTCTCCAATTACAACGCCGCGCTGGACGGGGCGATTGTCGAACTCAACTACTACTGGACGAGGGATGAATTCCGCCTTGTTCCCAAGGCCGCACTTGAATATGTGCGTTCAGGAACCGACGGATTCACCGAGCAGGGCACAAACTTCTTCCTGGTGACCTCCAGCAATGCGACCGCGGAGCGGGCGCGGGCGCTGATTGGCGCGGAGGTCGGACGTTACTTCATTCTGGATCGGACCATCCTCGACCTCTCGGCCTACGGCAAGTTCATCGACAATTTCCACCAGACCTTCAGCCCGGTGACCGTCAGCATTCCCGGCTTTCAGCCGGTCACGGTGCAGGGCATCGGCGAGAGCCGGTATGGAGCGGATGCGGGAGCCGCGGCCTCGCTCAGCCTGAGCAACAATTTCCGTCTCTATGCGCGGTACGACGGAAGGTTTCGCGAGCACTTCGAATCTCACCAGGGCACGGCCGGCGTTGAAGTGAGATGGTAGCGTCAGGCCGGACCTGCCGCGGTATAGCCCCGCAAGCCAAAATTTTCGCCGGCTTCCCGCATCAGGGGCACCAGATCCCTGGGATGAATGAATTCGTCACGGAAGCAGGGATAGGTTTTGGGATCGAAAATCTTCTTCAGCCAGTCGATCACGATCTTGTGCCGCTCGGAGCTGCGGAATTCCTTGTGGTAGGTGATCCATAGATCGGTGTGATGGCTCACGCCCATATCGACGGGGATCAGCGGCGCGCCGAGCGCCATAGATGCGGTTGGCAGGAAGCCGACGCCGGCCCCTCGCTCGACCGCATACAGCACGCCGATGGACGAGTTGGTCTTGATGCCGACGATGCCTTCGAGCGAGGTGAGGCCCAGGATGCGCGCATAGGCGTTGTCGTCGATCTGCGGCGCATTCTGCATGATGATGCGGTGGTTCTTCAGCTCCGCGAGCGTCGCCGGCACGCCGAACAGCTTGCGATAGCCCTCCGATACGAAGGGGTAGATGTGGAGGCGGCCGATTCGCGCCGCGATCAGGTCCGGATTGGTCGGCCGCTCGAACTGGATCGCAATGTCGGTTTCCAGCCGGGCGACGTCGGCCTGTTCCATGGCGCAATGCAGGTCGACGGTGATCTTGCGATAGGTCTTCTGAAAATCGATCAGCCGCGGCAGGATCCAGAAATTGCCCGGCCATTCCGTGACGGCAACGCGCACCGTTCCCGCACCAGTGCTCGACGCGCGCGATGCGCATCGGAAGATGTTGAAGGCATGCCGCTCCATTTCCACCAGGTCGTCGATCATGGCGAGGGCCTCTTCGCTGATCGTGAGACCGCTCTGGTCGCGCAGGAACAGCCGGCAGCCGATCCGCTCCTCCAGCCGGTCAATCCGCCGCATCAGGGTGGTGCTGGTCACGCCGAGAAGGTCGGCAGCGTTGCGGAAACTCTTGTGCCGAGCGCAGGCCAGGAATGACTTCAGGTCATCCCAGGAAGCGTCCTGAGGCTCTTCGGGCTTGTGCTGCGTGAGCGCAGCACCCCGTTGCAATACTTGACGCATACTCCAATTCCCCGCCCGCTTACGGTGCTCAACAAGAGCTGGAGCAACGATAGAGGCGCAACTTGGGCATGGAAAGGCTGTGTTTTGCCGCGCGGTCCGCGCGGCACGACTTCGACTACTTGCCGACCACCGCGGGGATAGAGGTCCGGCCGGCGCAATATGTGGAAATGCCGGCCGTTGCCGCGATGGCGCGCAGCATGGTGCCGGGGGTTCAAATCGGGGAAGAAGGCCTGCTGCAGCACCACCTCCATGACCCTGAATGCATCCTGGTGTTCTCCCATCGGGACCGTCTGCTCGGAGGCATGGCCTTCCTCTATCTCAACGAGCCCGGCTACGACGCGCTCATGTCGGGCGAGTTGACGCCGACACATCCGGATTTCGACTTGCTTGCCGGCGGGAACGAACAGGTCGCGGCGATCTACATCTGGGCGATCGGCTCCATCGGACGCGGAATCGCAGGCCTGGGCAAGATGGCGGCGCACTTGCGCAAGCCGCGTTATGCCAACGCCAACTGCTTTGCGCAACCGTCAACTGCCGCCGGACGCGATCTGATGATCGCGACAGGCTTTCGGCCAATAGCAAGTTCCCAGCCCGACCTCTGGTGCTACGAGCGGCCATGGAAACGGCTGCCCGCGGATATCGGCGGATCCAATTTCTCTCGAGGGAGCGCTTTCGATGCACGGCACTAGACCCCCCAAGCCGCCTGCGCGTGCGATTACGGTTCGTCTCGCGCGTGATCCCAACGACCTCATGACGGTGACGGCAATTCGCTCGGCGGTCTATCTTGCCGAGCAGGACTGCCCGATCGAGGAGGAATTCGACGGCAACGATCTCTGCGCAGCGCATTTCCTCGGCTATATCGGCAACGAGCCGGCAGGATGCCTTCGCATCCGCTTCTTCGGCGAATTCGCCAAGATCGAGCGGCTGGCGGTGCGACACCAGTTTCGCCGCACGCGTATCTCTTTCAAGCTGGTCCAGGCAGCGGTCGACTACATCAAGCGCAAGGGGTTTCGGAAAATCTATGGCCTTGCGCAGGACCGACTGGTCAACTTCTGGGCCCATTTCGGCGGCCGGCCGCTCGTCGGCGGACGCAAGGTCACCTTCTCGGATTTCTCCTACACCGAGATGGTGTTCGACCTCGAACCGGGGCCCGACGCGATCACCATCGACAGCGACCCCTATGTGATCATCCGGCCCGAGGGCGAGTGGGACCGCCCGGGCGTGCTGGACTTCTCGGCCGAGCGCGAGGTGACTTCGCCATTGCGCAGCGCCATGGCCGGATCATGACTGCCACCCGCCGGGTGCTGAGATCAGAAAATCCACCGATCCTTGTCTGCGCCGACCTGCAGGCCCACTATCTCGACCAGGAAGGCGACAGCCAGCCCGAACTCTCGCGGTTGTCGAGCCTGCTTGAACTGTGGCGCGCAGAGCTGTGGCCGGTGCTCCACCTCAAGCGGATCGCGCAGGCCGCATGGTTCGATCCGGCCTCGAACCTCACCGATTGGGTCGCGCCATTCTGCCCGCAACCGGGCGAGATGATGTTCGAGCATCCGCTGGCGTCTGCCTACAGCTCCTCGCGGTTCGCCGAGTACATGGCAAGCCTAAAGGGCGTTCATTGCGTGATGGCGGGCTGCTCGCTGGACGAAACCATCCTGGCCACCGTCATCGAGGGATTTCATCGCGGCCATCGCTTTTGCGTGGTTGGCGATGCGGTGATCTGTCTGCGGCCGGTGGCGGGGGAAGCTGAAGCTGATCGCGCCGCGATGATGCGCGCGATCGGCAAATTTGCCGGCATCGAGCAGAGTTCCGGCCTCATCGGGTCGGCCGCAAGCGAGGCCTGAGGCGGCGGCTTCAGGGCCTCTCCACCGGGACGACCCGGCCTTTCTCGATCGCCAGCGCCAGCTTGCCGTGCTTGAGCGCCAGCGCCGCTTCGCCGAACAGCTCGCGGCGCCAGCCGTGCAGGGCGGGGACGTCGGCGTGATCGTTGGCCGCGATCTGCTCGAGATCGTCGACGGTGGCGAGCACCTTGCTGGCCACCGCATGCCGCTCCGAGGTCATGCGCAGCAGTACCTTCAGGAGCTCGACGATGGCCGCGCCGTTGGAATTGTTGCGCGGTTTTTCCAGTTTCGGCAGCGAGTGCGGATCGCGGGCAAGGCCGCGCTGGACGGCCGCGATGATGTCGCTTCCCCACTTCGAGCGGTCAAAGCCCTTCGGCAGCGAACGCAAATGGGCGAGCTTCTCCAGCGAGGTCGGGGCGTGCGTGACGATGTCGCCGACCGCATCGTCCTTGAGCACGCGGCTGCGCGGGACGTCGCGGCTTTGCGCCTCCTGTTCGCGCCAGGCCGCAACCTCCATCAGGATGGCAAGCTCTTTGGGTTTGCGCACACGCGTCTTCAGCCGTTCCCAGGCCCGCTCGGGATGGAAGTCGTAGGTGCGCGGCGAGGTGAGGATTTCCATTTCCTCGCTCACCCAGCTGTTGCGGCCGCGTTTCTTCAGGTCCTCATCAAGCTTGGCGAAGACATCGCGCAGATGGGTCACATCGGAGATGGCGTAGTGCATCTGCTCCTTGGAGAGCGGACGGCGCGACCAGTCGGTGAATCGGTGGGTCTTGTCCGGCCGGTGACCGGTCACGCGCTCCACCAGCTGGTCGTAGGCGATGCTGTCGCCGTAGCCCAGCACCATCGCCGCAACCTGGGTGTCGAAAATCGGATGCGGGATAATGCTGGCGAGGTGGAAAACGATTTCAATGTCCTGGCGTGCGGCATGAAACACCTTCAGCACCGCCTCATTCGACATCAGTTCGAAGAACGGCTTGAGGTCGATGCCTTCGGCCAGCGCATCGATCACGATGGCTTCCTGGGGGC
>JAEZEU010000407.1 GCA_023432885.1 Pseudomonadota bacterium
GTCGCCCGCCGAAAGGCCCGGGTGAAGCTGGATTGCGAGGAAAACCGGGCATCAAACGCAATCCTTTCAAGCGGTGTGCGCCCGGCCACGATCAGGGCTTTGGCGTTGTCGAGCCGTCGTTGGCTGACATAACGGTGCGGCGGAACCCCGACTGAAGCGGTAAATGCACGGGTAAAGTGAAAGATGCTGAGGCATGCGACCTTGGCGAGGTCATCAACGGTGAGGTCGTCAGCCAGATGCACGTCGACATATTCGATAACGCGCCTCAACCGGGCCGCATCCAGGCCATGGCAGCCGCGCGCATGCGGTCGAATACTCGTCGCCTCAAGGTGTGAGTGTGCAAGCCTCGCTGCGAGGAACAGTGAAGAACTTTCCACGAGCATGCGACCGGCGGCGGTCGGGTGCATCATCTCCGAAAGCACCGACTGCCCGATTTGATTGATAACCTGGTCCTGCACACCGCACGAATAGCGGATGGAGCGTCCGGGAGAGGCAGGCAGATCATAATCATCCGCTAGCCGGCGAAAAACGAGAGCCGGCACATACATGTGCATGACCTGAACCTTCGGCGCGCTAATTCTAGCTATATCCGATCTGGCTCCGATTGGTCTCAACCAGATGGTACCGGCCGTCGGGCGTACAGCTCGCCAGCTTCCACCGACTTTGCACGCGACCTGTCCCTCGCTGACACCATGCATTGTGAGGGCTACTTCCGCATGCAATGCAGCAGATCCGGGCCCTTCGCTGAGGCCATGTGAGCGCAGTTCGACGAACAGGTTGGACCAGCCCATATCCTTGGACGACTTGAGAAGCGCCGACGTCGGATAGGTCGGGCCGCCCTGTCGCTGGATACGCTGGAGGCTCATGATCGCCGCCCTGGCGCCAGATAGCAGACGGCGGCAGTGACCCGGCCGCTATAGTCAAGGAACAAGGGGGGCCGGCCGCCCTTCGAGAGTGAGCAGCCGGGGCCAAATACGTGCACTCGACCCGGCATCCCGCCGCTGGGGAAGATCTCGATCCGATCGTTCTTCATCTGCGGTCTCCAAGCAGCTTTTCGTGCGCGCGGCCCGGCAGACGACCATTATCTCTCACCGCCCCGGGATCGGCAAGCGACGAGCGGTATAGCTCGGCCGCGCAGATATGCTCAGAAAGCAGGCAAATGGGGCTGACGGTCCCGACGAGCGCGCGGCCGGGATGCGGGGAATCGTGCGTTCGGACAAAATGCGTGGCTGCCCGGTATATGATCATACGTCGCTTTGGATAGGCTGGAGGGTAGACAATCGCTTCATGATCTGACCGGAACAGGCATATGAGCAGTGCCTACATTTCCACTATCGCTGCACTCGCTGGATCGACGCTGGGTGGCCTGACCTCACTTGCATCGGCCTGGCTTACCCAGCATCGTCAGGATCGTGCGGCACGCTTGACGCAGGACAGGGCCAGACGGCGCGAGCTGTACGCGCAGTTCATCAATGAAGCATCCAGGCTGTATGCCGATGCTCTCGCTCACAACGAGGCTGAAATTTCGTCGCTGGTTGGCGTTTACTCGCTCATCAGCCAGATGCGTATTCTGTCGAGCCCGGATGTAGTAGAGCGCGCGGAAGTATTGATCAGGATGATTGTGGATACCTATTTCACTCCCAATAAGACGCTGCCGGAGCTGCGCCATCTCATCGATGGCCACACGTTGGATCCTTTGCGCGCGTTTAGCGAGGAATGCCGTAAGGAACTGGGCCGCGTCTGATCGTCATCGATGGCGAACTGGCAATCTCTTGTGCCGTCGCGCTTTTTCAGGGCATCGGGCGATTGCTGAAACTCCACAGCACAGATTTGCGTGATGGATTCTCGTGCGGCTGCACGCTTCTGGCTGAGATGATTACGCTTCGCTTTTTGCGTCCATTGCAGCTCGCGCACCATCAACCTCCCGGTAGCATTTGGCAGGGTCCAAGGCGCTGCTTTGCTGAGCGCGTGCTCGAGTGCGTCGAGCGCATACTCGAGAATGTGCCCTTCGCGGCCCGCGGTCGCTGCCATCGATGCAGTAGCTGGTTGATAGCTTGCCAGCGCACGAAGACTTTCAGGCTTCCAGCCCCTCGAGCCCTCATTTTCTTGTTTCCGAGACACCCCTCGGGGGCGTGCAAACTGGAAAGTATGATGGCCTGAGGAAATACGCGGACAGGTCCGGTGGCTAGGTTTTGCAGCACTCAAACCCGGAGTGATTGATATGAGACATCTGAAAGCCAGCCTTGCCTTCGCCGCCGCCTTTTCACTCGTTTCAGCGATTGTCCCGGCAAGCGCCGAACCTCTGAAGAATATCGTTCTGGTGCACGGCGCTTGGGTCGATGCATCCGGCTGGAAGCCGGTCTACGAGATCCTCACCAAGGAAGGTTTCCATGTCACCATGGTGCAGGAACCCGAAACTTCGTTTGCGGATGACGTGACTGCTGCGAAGCGGATTCTCGACGTCCAGGACGGCCCCACGCTGCTCGTCGGGCACAGCTATGGCGGATCAATCATCACTGAGGCTGGCGTTCACCCGAACGTCGCGGGCCTGGTTTATGTTGCGGCCCACGCTCCCGATGTCGGCGAAGACGAGGCGGCGCTGGGCAAGAAGACGCCAAGCGTGCTCGCGAAGACAGAAGGCGCCATCAAGGTCACCCCTGACAAGTTCACTTATCTCGATCCCGCGAAATTTCCAAAACTGTTCGCTCCCGACCTGCCCCGCGAGCGGGCGGAGTTTGTCGCACGATCCCAGGTCCTGGCCGCCGCACAAGTCTTCAGCACGCCGCTGACCGCGGCCGCATGGAAGACGAAGCCGAGCTGGGGCATCGTCGCCGGCAACGACCAGATTATCAATCCGGATCTCGAGCGCTGGTACTACGAGCGTGCCAAGAGCCAGACCACGGTCATCCCGGGCGCCAGCCACTCCGTGTACGAGTCGCACCCGAAGGAAGTAGCGGCGGTCATCACAAAGGCGGCGCATACCGTCCAGCAAACGACGGCCACTGCTCGCTGAACACCGCGTGGCTGGTCTGTGAGTTCTGGCGGACAAGCCTACAGCAGTCCCGCCAGAACAATCGATCCGCCAGATCAGGATATTTCCAAATGTTGATGTCTATCAACGCTGAAACCAAGCCCGCGACGACGTGGCAGCGCGGGCGCCAAGCGCGCGATGCCCGCCTTGAGGCCGGCTCCCGGTTGGCGAACGGCAAGATCGTTGAGGCGCACGACGTCACGCGCCTCATGGAAGCCGTCATTCGGCCAGGTGACCGGGTTTGCCTGGAAGGCGACAACCAGAAGCAGGCGGACCTGCTCAGCAGCGCGCTGCTCGCAGTCGATCTTGCCAAGGTAAATAACCTTCACATGGTGCAGTCTGGCGTCGTGCTGCCGGAACACCTGGACCTTTTCGATCGCGGCGTCGCAAAGAAGCTGGACTATGCCTATTCCGGTCCGCAGTCAGCGCGCATCGCACGCATGCTGTTCGGCGGCAAGATCGAACTGGGCGCGGTTCACACCTATCTCGAGCTGTTCGCCCGCTATTTCATCGACCTTACCCCGCACGTCGCACTGATCGCTGCGGTCAGCGCCGATCGCGACGGCAACCTCTACACCGGCCCGAACACGGAGGACACGCCGACCGTGGTCGAAGCAACCGCGTTCAAGGACGGCGTTGTGATCGCCCAGGTCAACGAGCTCGTCGACAAGGTACCGCGCGTCGACATCCCGGCCGATCGGGTGCATTTCATCGTCAAGTCGGACAAGCCGTTCTTCGTCGAACCGCTGTTCACGCGCGATCCTGCCGCCATCACCGAAGGACAGATCCTGACCGCCATGCTCGCGATCAAGGGCATCTACGCGCCCTACGGCGTGCAACGGCTCAACCACGGAATCGGTTTCAGCACGGCGGCCATCGAGCTTCTGCTTCCGACCTATGGCGAGAAGCTGGGCCTCAAGGGTAAGATAGCCAGCCATTTTGCGTTGAACCCCCATCCCGCGCTGATCCCCGCGATCGAGTCCGGCTGGGTGCAACAAATCCATTCCTTCGGCTCCGAAGTGGGCATGGACGAGTACATCCGCGCGCGGTCGGATATCTACTTCACCGGCCCGGACGGCTCGCTGCGTTCCAATCGCGCCTTCTGCCAGACGGCGGGCCTCTACGCCTGCGACATGTTCATCGGCTCCACGCTGCAGATCGACCTGCAGGGGAATTCATCGACTGTCACGACCTCGCGCATCGCCGGCTTCGGCGGCGCGCCAAACATGGGAGCGGACGCGCGCGGGCGGCGCCATCCGAGCGAGCCCTGGCTGAGAGCTGGCGCGGAAGCCGATCCTGAAAGCGCTCCGGCGCTGCGTCGTGGCCGGAAGCTTGTGGTGCAGATCGGCGAAACCTTTGGCGACAAGAATGTGCCGCTGTTCGTCGAGAAGCTCGATGCGCTCGAACTCGCCGAGAAGCTCGATCTCGATCTGGCGCCCGTCATGATCTACGGCGATGACGTGACGCACATCGTCACGGAAGAGGGCGTCGCCAACCTTTTGCTCTGCCGCAACGCTGTGGAGCGCGAGCAGGCAATCCGCGGCGTGGCCGGATACACCGAGGTCGGCCGCGGGCGCGATCGGAACATGGTGAAGCTCCTGCGCCAGCGCGGCGTGATCCGCCGACCCGAGGATCTCGGTATCAACCCGCTCGATGCCGACCGCAGCATGCTGGCCGCGCGCTCGATCAAGGATCTCGTCGGCTGGTCGGGTGGCCTCTATGCGCCACCCTCGAAATTCAGGAACTGGTGAGGGAAGCCATGGAAGACTTCAAATTTCAACACAGCGTCAGCGCGCGTGCCGGCGGCGCCAAGCGAACCGCGATCATTGGCGTGGTGGCCTCCGGCAATCTGGAAGTGCTCGTGGAGCGCGTTCTGCCGGATGCTGAATGTCAAATTGAGATCAAGACTGCCGCCATGGGCTTTGGCGACGTGTGGAACGCCGTCATCGCCGATTTCGTCGAGCGCTATTCGCCGGGTGGGCTAAAGTTTTCCATCAATGACGGCGGCGCGCGCCCGGACACCGTATCGTTGCGCCTGGCGCAGGCCGTGCGATTGATCGAGGAGGACGGCCAATGACCGCTCCCATCAGGCACACAGTTCAATTCCCCGCAGAGCGAGCCCGCGCAACGAGCTTCAATGAAGCATCGGCGCGAAGCCGGGTCGAGCTGCTGCTCGATGACGGCAGCTTTGTCGAATACATCGGACCGGAAAGCCGCGAGGTTAGCCCGCACTTGAAAATATTCGATCTTCCGGAGCAGTTCGATGACGGAATCGTCGTTGGGCGCGGCAGTCTCGACAATTCACCGGTATTTATTGCAGCGCAGGAGGGTCGTTTCATGGGCGGCGCTTTCGGCGAGGTCCATGGCGCGAAGCTGATCGGTTTGCTGCGAGCTGCGCGGGATCTGAAATCGATTCCTGTGCTCATTCTGTTCGATACCGGCGGTGTGCGGCTGCAGGAGGCCAACGCCGGTGAACTCGCCATCGCCGAGATCATGCGCGCGGTGATGGAAGCGCGGATGGCCGGCGTCAAGGTTATCGGCCTGATCGGCGGCCGGTCCGGCTGCTATGGCGGTGGGGGACTGATCGCAGGCTGCTGTTCGGCTCTGGGAGTCTCCGAACCGGGCCGCATCGCGGTATCGGGCCCCGAGGTCATCGAGACCAACCGCGGCGTCGAGGAGTTCGATTCGCGCGACCGCGCCCTGGTCTGGCGCACCATGGGCGGCAAACACCGCCGGCTGCTCGGCGCCGCCGATGTCTTTACCGACGATACCGTGCAGGGCTTTCGTGAAGCTGCGCTGGAACTGCTCGACCTCGTCGGAACATTCGACCTCGACCGGCTGAAAGCCGAGCAGGTGCGCCTTGCCGACCGGCTGCGCAGCTTTGGCAGCTGCGAGGATGGCGTCGATATCTGGACGGCCGAAGGCATCGCTCATGCCGAAACAGTCCCCGAACTGCCTGCTGATCAATTCATAGCTCTCGCCAACAAGATCGGGAGGACCAGTCATGACGCTCGATGAAATTCTCGCCTCTCTCTTTCCCAATGGTCATGATGTGAAGAATGACAAGGGGGTCGTTTTCGGATCGGCGAATCTACGTTCCGGCGGCAAGGCGCTCGTCATCGGTATCGCGGATCGCACGCCCGTCGGCGTCGACGAGGCCAACAGGCTTGCCGCCCATGTTCTGGACACGCTTCCGGAAGGAAGCGGCCCAATTCTCGTTCTCGTGGACAGCGACAGCCAGCGCATGAGCAAGCGCGACGAGTTGCTTGGCCTCAACGAGTTTCTTGCCCACCTCGCCAAGTCGCTGATCTATGCCGATATGAACGGCCGCCCGACCGTCGGCATTCTGTACGGCCATTCGGCGGCAGGCGCGCTGCTGGCCACCGGCCTCGCGACCCGCATTCTGGCGGGGGTGCCAGGCGCCAGCCCGGCGGTGATGGATCTGCCGTCGATGGCGAAGGTCACCAAGCTGTCGATTGAAACGCTGCAGGAGAAGGCGAAGTCAACACCAGTGTTCGCGCCGGGGATTTCAAATCTCTCGCGGATGGGCGCTGTTCATGTCATCTGGGACGACAAGGTCTCGCTCGCCGCGCAGTTGGACGCGTTACTGGCCGACATGCCGGATGCGCATGACCGGCGGGATATCCTTGGGAAGGAACGTGGCGGCCGATTGAAGGCTGCTGAAATAGCGGAGCGCGTTCGTGATCTCGCCTTGCACTCCCGGTAGCCAGCCGGCCGGCCGCCACGATCTCGTATTCATTGATCCCCGGGGATGGCGTGCGATGCTGGCGACGCGTAGTGAACTCGCGGTCGAACCGCTCGTCGCGCGTTGGGCGGACGAGGGATGGCCGGTGATCAGACGGCGCTCCATGCCTGGCGAGCCCTCCGGTACGGCCTTGGGCCTGCCCTTGCCGCCTTCTGGGGGCAAGAAGCGACTCGCGTTCGTGCTGCAGACCAACGACGTGGCTTCGATTGCCCGGCCGCCCTCCCTGTACGCCGCAACCGGGTCGGCGCCACCCTCCTGGCGACCTTTGCTCCAGCTTCTTGGCGAGCTGGCTTTCCGACACGCTGTAGAAGCCCGCGTGTTCGGAAGTCTGGCGTGGCAAACATTGACCGGACTGCACTATGTCACCGAGCATTCCGACCTTGACCTGTTGCTGGATATCGATCGAGATACCGACCTTGATCGCCTGACTTCTGATATCGCCGCCATCGAGGCTGATGCACCGATGCGGCTGGATGGCGAACTGATGCGGGACGATGGCGCTGCGGTAAACTGGCGCGAACTTCATTCCGGTGCGAACGAATTACTTGTCAAGCATATTGACGGCGTTGGCCTGCTCGGAAGGCACAGCTTCGCTGCCGGAGAGCCCGTGTCATGAACGCGGTTCTGGCATACGAGAGGCCATCTCCGTGGAAAGCGCAAACGCCCTTTGCCTCCGACGCGATTGGCGACAGCGCCGCCCATTGCCTTCTCATGGAGCTGGAAACCTGGCCGAAGCCCGGCCTCGTGAGCCATGTCGATAACGGCAGTCACGATGACATGGATGCCGACACGTTTCGCAGGAGCGCCGCGGCCTTAAAGCCCTACTTCCAGGATCTGGCCGATGCAGCCGCGCACGGCCGCGGCATGGGACGGCTGCGGGCAATTGGCATGGAAGCCGAAGACGCCATGCTGGCTGCGACATCGGGCGTCAACACGCATCGTGGCGCCATATTCGGTCTCGGCCTGTTGTGCGCTGCCGCCGGAGCGAGAGCCGGGGGCCTGATCGATTCCGAACTGCCGCTCGGCGACGTCGTCTCGCGCCTCTGGGGTCGCAGCATACTCGACGGTCCTGTGTTGCTGCACAGCCATGGCAGCGCGGCCCGCCGCCGATTCCGCGCGGGCGGCGCGCGCGCCGAGGCAGCGCAGGGATTTCCGAGCGTCTATCAGATCGGCCTGCCCGCCTTGAGACAAGCTTCGCGCGCGGTTCCCGACGACGCAGAAGCCGCACGCGTCGAGACCTGCTTCGCGCTCATCGCTGCTGTCGAAGACACCAATCTTCTGCATCGTGGCGGTCTCGACGGCCTTCGCTTCGCGCGCCGCAGCACGCGGCATTTCCTCGACGCGGGCGGCGTGCGCGCGTCGGGCTGGCGCGATCGCGCCCGCTCGGTCCACGAGAAATTCGTTGCCAGACGCCTCAGTCCAGGTGGATCGGCCGATCTCCTCGCCATGACGCTCTTTGTCGATGCCCACGAAAGACCCAGTCCATGATGTCCAATGCGATCGTGATGGCGCTGGCGCCTGTCTTCTTCGTCCTGTTGCTCGGATACGCGGCCGGAAAATTTCACATCGTCGACAATCATCACGTCGACGGCTTTAACGCGCTCGTGATGACCTTCGCGCTGCCCGCGTCATTGTTCGCCGCAACCGCATCGGCGTCGCGCAGCCAGATGGACGAGCAGGCGCCGCTTTTCCTGGCATTCGGCTTGACGATGCTTATTCTGTATGTGGCTTGGTACGGACTGGTCCGTGCGTTTTCCAGCACTTCGAAGTCCGATGCGTCACTGCAGGCGCTTACCATCGGCTTTCCCAACCTTGCAGGTGTAGGTCTGCCGATCGTGGCTTCCGTGCTCGGCCCGACCGGCACGGTCCCCGTGGCGGTTGCGCTCGCCTCAGGTTCGATCCTGATCAGTCCGCTGACCCTGATCATCGTGGAAATGCGCAACAGCAAGGCGCATGGAGGCGAAATCTCCATGAGGCAAATCCTCACCGCGGTTCGTCGCGCGCTGACCAAACCGATTGTAGTGGCGCCTGCTCTTGGTATCCTGCTTTCGCTGAGCGGGCTGAAACTCAATCCGCTCGTTGATGCATGCCTTTCGCTGATCGGGAGCACTGCCGCGGGCGTGGCCCTGTTCCTGACCGGTCTGATCCTGTCGGCACAATCGTTCCGGCTTGACTGGAAGGTTGTCGCGGCCACCGCGGCCTCCGATATTATTCGTCCGCTGCTGGCCGTTGCCGTCGTCTACTGCTTCCCGATCTCTTCGAGCGCTGCAAAGACAGCGATCCTGCTTGCCGCGGTGCCATCGGGCTTTTTCGGCATTCTCTTTGCCGTCAACTATCGGCTTGACTCCACAACGGCGGGGTCAATGGTGATTGCGAGCACGGTGTTCAGCATTGCGACGATGGCGATCGCGATCGCCTTGCTGTTCCCGCACTAGGCGAACGGACCCATGGCGCTCGCGATCTTATGCTCGGGGCAGGGCAGGCAGCATCCGGATATGTTCGCCCTGACCGCCGGCTCGCCGGAAGCCGCGAGCGTGTTCGCGCATGCGGGCAAGCTGCTTGGCGCGGACCCGAGGGATTTCGTCCACAACGAATCCAGTGAGGCAGTGCATCGAAACCGTGCCGGCCAGATTCTTTGCGCAGTACAAGCCTTGGCGGCTGCCTCGGCCTTGCGAGACGTCATGCCTGGCCGCAAGATTGTCGCGGGTTACAGTGTTGGCGAAGTGGCGGCTTGGGGCGTTGGAGGCTTTTTCGCAGAAGTTGATACGCTCGATCTGGTCACTCGCCGCGCGGAAGCCATGGACGCAGCGACGCAGCCGGGCGACGGGCTGATGTTCGTTCGCGGGCTCTCCCGTGTCGACATCGACCGCCTGTGCGAGCGTTACGGGGCCGCGGTCGCCATCGTTAATCCAGGCGATGCCTTTGTCATAGGCGGAGGGGGCCTTGCGCTGCAGGCGATCGCCGGTGCAGCGAGGGAGATGCATGCAGCGCGGATAGTCGAGTTGCCGGTGGAAGTGGCTTCCCACACCAGCCGACTCGCGGTGGCCTCTGAAGCGTTTCGGGAGAGCCTGCGCCTGATATCCCCGACGTTCCCGGTGGCCGGCGCGCGCATACTGAGCGGTGTCGACGGCGCACCGGTCGTCTCTGCCGAGATCGGGCTCAACAAGCTGGCCGCGCAGATATCGCAAACAGTGCAGTGGGCAAGTTGCCTGCAAGGCTGCATCGAAGCCGGCGCTACCGCCTTCCTGGAGCTCGGGCCGGGGCACGCGCTGAGCCGGATGGTTGCCGGCGTCTACGATGTCCCGACCAGATCCCTGGAGGATTTCAAGACCCTTCAGGGCGCGCGCGCTTGGCTGGCGCATCACGCCGACCGGTGACCTGGATGCGCTGAAAGGACGCCTTCAGCTTTCCTCTTGAGAGCGCCGCAGTTCTCTTGATGACAGTGCGTTGAACTCGAAAGAGTGGGGTCGTCCGTCGAGGGAGCGAGGACGACCCCGAGAGGCTCGTTGCCCGGGAGGAGGAAGGCTCGAGCCGTGATCTCAGTCGCTTACATTTGCAGCATCGCAGCTTCGACGGCGGGCGTATTTCGCGAAGCCATGCCGTTTTTCGTTTCGCATGATTCGCGTCGCTGGCAGTTAAAGCACCGTCCACATGATGCCTGCCTAGGCGGCTTTTGAACGGGCCTCGCAGCCGTGGCCAGCCGCCGCGGTCGCCGCGATCAAGGGTTGCGCGGCGAGGTGTTGATGCCAGGGGCAAGGCCGGATTCTATTTCCGCCGGTGGAGGAGCCGCGGGCTCCCTTGAATACGGAATCCGCTCCACTTCAGTCTGCTTTTGCGACAGGTCCTGCAAACAGTCCGGTCGCGGCAGGCTCCCTCCGCCGAACAGTTCGGAAATTGGGTCTACGAGGCTCGCGCGTATGCGATCGGACCATGTCCCGCGATCGCTCGTGGCCGGCTGCCGGATTGTCACCGTAGCCGTCATGCCCGAGACGAGCGGAACGCCGGCCGGTACCGTGTCGATGGCGACGCGTACGGGAACGCGCTGCGCAAGGCGAACCCATGTATAGATCGGGTCGACGTTAGGCAGACCCTGGGTGCCGGCCGCAGCATTCGAGACGCTGACACCGCGAGTAACCGTCTTCACGTGCCCGAGGATCGGCTGCGCGTAGCCCATCAATTGGGCCTCAGCCCGGTCGCCAACGCATACGCGCCCCATTTTTGTCTCTTCGAAGTAGCCGTCGATCCAGAAACTATTCGAGTCAATGACCGAAATATTTGGGACGCCCGTCGCTGCATAGTCGCCGACACGCAGAAGAAGGTTGGTGACATAGCCGTCGACCGGGCTGACGACTTTGGTTCGTTTGAGGTTCAATTCGGCCTGGGCGAGTTGGTGCGCGGCAGCCTCATAGCCGGCCTTCGCCTGCAGCGCGTTGCCGGCAAAGATCTGCTGTTGTTCCGGAGTCGTTGCCAGGTCGGACAAATGCTGGCGCCGTACGGACTGGGCCTGCTTTACTTCGAGGTCGGCGGCCCGCTGCTCGAGTAGCGCCTTGCCAACGCCAACGGCAACTTCGAAGTCGAAGGGATCGATCACGTAGAGGACGTCGCCCTGGTGGACGAACTGGTTGTCTGCCACGCGGAGTTCGACGATCTTGCCGGCGATCTGGGGCGCGATATTGGCGACCTGAACGCGAACGCTACCGTTCCGCGTCCATGGCGAAGTCACGTAGTGTTGCCAGGTCAGAAGCGAGATCAGAAGGGCGACGAGCGCGATGGAGATTGTCGAAAGGTACTTGCCCGCCACGGCGGCAAGGCGTCGGATGGCATTGTGCCTCGCTGTTGGAGGTGGCGGCTTCTGCACCGGAGGCTGTTCACCAAGCGGCAACCGATCGATGTTTTCGCGCGCTGTTGGCTCCGCCGGGGCGGAGCGGCCGCCGGCGCTATCGGCGCCGACCTGCGGTTCATCGCGCAACATGGATAAATTTCGATGCAGGGCAATTTCCATGATTCTTCCCCTAGAAAAGCAGCGCGAGCAGTCCGAACATCGTGACGTAGAGGCTCAGTTCGGCCAGAGAGGGATTGCTGAAGAATCTCGCAAATCCCGCGAGATGAAGCAGCGGTCGTAACAAGAGGAACAGCAACAGCGCCATGACCGCATACGAGACGATCGGTGCGACCAGGACGCCACCGATGATGAGTTCCCGATAAGTATGCGTCATTTGCTCCCTCCGACTGATCCGGTCGCGGACGTCGACAGGTCAAAGGCGACGCTCGACAGAACGAGTGCGGCGCAAGCTGCATCGGCGGATAGATCGCGTTGCGCTGCGGCTTGATGCAGCTGTCCGGCGACAGCCAGGAGCACATCAGCATCGCGCCGGGCCATCGCGGATTGCGCAATGTCCGCCAATTCTGCCAGCGGGCCGCCTTTCAACCGGTCCAGTTCGGCGTTGCACCGTCGAAGTGCGATAGACCGGTCGAAGCAGTGCATGGCTTCGTCTACGGCCCACTGGTCCGGCACGGGGGCGCCGCTTGCTGCGACGATCTGCTGGACCCGCGTAGCGTCGCGAAACGCAGCCTCTTCAAGTGAGAGGCGCCGGGATCGTGGAACATGGAGACCGCTTCGTTCCCTACGGTCCTCCGCGAGCAGCAGCTGAAGCCGTCGATTACCCGACAAAGGGGGGACAAGGACTTGCGCCGCAAACGTGAGAACTGCAGCAAGGCAGGCCAGCATGCAGGTAATCACGAAGACTCGAGGATCGTAGCTCTGCGGGTTGGTCGGAGCGAGGATTGCCAAGGTGAAGACCAGCGAGAGCCGGCCCAGGGACGACAACAAAGGATTTGGCATCGAGATCAGGAGCGCCAGGCCGATCACCACGGGCGCAAGGCCAATCGCCAGCAATGGAAACTCGGACACCCCATTGAAGACGAAGTACTTCAGGATGCCGGCGAGCAGACACGAGATCGGCGTAGCCAGGATGGCGATCGCCGTGAACTTGCGCGGGTCGGGCGCCGTAGCACCCAAGCCGATAATGATGGCGACAAGCGAGAGAGCGACCTCCGTTGTCGGCCAGCCGGCCATCACAAAGAGTGCAGCAATCAGCGTGAAACAAATCGCCGCCCTGAAGCCGCCTTCGGCTGCGATCCGGCGAGAGCGATAGAGGGGCGCACGACGACTGACGGCGGGATGCGCTCCGTTCCGGAGGGCATTGAGGCTGCTGTCCACTTCGGAATTTTTTCGAACAAGTTCGCCTTTAAGCCAGCCTTGGCACATGGCCAGCAGGCCGGATCGGCCCTCGTCCTGCGGGACGGAGCCCGAAGCCTGCCTGGCCATCGCGGCAGACAACGCGGCAAGCGCGCGGGCCAGGAACAAGGCAGTGACGAGGTCCACCATCGCAGAACGTGCGGCAGTGCTTCTTGCTGCCCCGCTGCTCGATTCCGTGCGCAGGCTCGCTATTTCCGGACGCAACCCTGTGACGTCTCTCAGCATGGTCGGCGTCATGGATTCGGGCGCCGCTTCGCCGCGAAGCACGGTCTCGGCATAGCTCATTATCTGCCGCTGAAGCGATTCAAGGCGGCCGGCCACAACTGGGTGATAATCGGGTGCAGCCAGGACATCGTTGATGAGCGCGACTGCGAGAACGCCGATGACGAGCGCGGCGCCTCGTGCGACGCCGGCTGGGAATACTTGTTGCGGGCTATCGATCTGCTGGATGGTGATCAGCGCAACGGTGATGCAAGACAGCGCCGCGGCATAGGCCCGATTACCGTCCAGCATTCCAGCGGTATAGACGCAGAGACCGACCCATGCGCCCAGCACCGTCAAGAGAAGCCCGTCAGTTTGCGAAAAGAATCCCGCGATGACGATCGACGCGGCGACCCCGATTACGGTCGCAATCAGCCGGAAGCCGGCCTTTTCCAGGCCTTGCCCGCGCGTCGGCAAGGCGAGAATTGCCACCGTGATAGCGGCCGACGATGGTGCCTCAAGTTGCAGCCAGAAGCTCGCATAGAGCGCCAAAAGGCAAGCCAGCCAGACGCGCACCGCGAAGGCCCAGGAACCTGCGGAAAAGCCCGCGAGGATCAGCGGGCGCGCTTCGATCGTGTTGACGGCCTTCGCTTGCATTGGTGCGTCGTCCCGGTGCGGCGCCGCTGAGCAGCGGCCTTCCGATCTCTCGAATTGCGAAGCACTATGAAGCCGTTGCCGTCCCTTGTATTTCCGGTCCACCAGCCAGCTTGCAAGAACGCACGCCGGATAATAGGAAATCGTTGCGCTGAGGACCAAGCTATCGCGTGTGGCCCGCCATAGCCTCTTCAAGGCAGCGAATGATCTCATCGCCGTCGGTCGGCTTGCTGAGACAGCAATAGGCGCCTGCCGCCAATACCCGCTGACGGACGGCATCGGTTGGAAAAGCGGTCATGAAGATGATAGGGAACTTGCGGCCAGACTCAACCAGCCGCGCCTGCAATTCATCGCCGGTCATCACGGGCATCTGGATGTCCGCGATCATGCATGAAGGGTCTTCGCCTGGTCGATCCAGGAAATCGGCACCGGACTCGTAGGTGGATGCCTCGTAGCCGATAGAGCGGACAAGGCTTGCGAGCGATGTACGCACGGCGTCGTCGTCATCCACGATTGCAATAACTGGGATACTAGCCATCAGCTTCGTCCTGACCGCCAATCGAGCGGGGACGGTTCGTCTCCGGGTGCGGTTGGTAACCTGTTATGCACCCGCGGGCGTTTTGCCAAAACTATACTCAAGTTTGTTCCGTATTACCCCGGGTTTGGGAGACGCCAAGGGCCTCGGCCTTGCGAACGAGATCGGCAAGCGAGCGAACCTCCATCTTGCGCATGACATTGCCGCGATGGATCTTCACGGTGATCTCGCTAAGTCCCATCAGGCCGGCCACCTGCTTGTTCATCAAGCCCGCTGCAACATAACCCATCACTTCGCGTTCCCGGGCTGTGAGCGTTTCGTATTGAGCGCGAAGATCCTCCAGGGCCGCGGACTGGCTCCGGCGCTGCGTGTCACGTTCGAGCGCCACGGTCACGGCATCCAGCATGTCCTGGTCGCGAAACGGCTTTGAGAGAAAGTCCACAGCGCCGGCCTTCATCGCGCGCACGGACATGGGAATGTCGCCGTGGCCGGTCATGAATACGATAGGGAATTCGATGCCCTGCCGCGTCAATTGGCCTTGCAGATCGAGCCCGCTCACCCCAGGCAGCCGAATGTCCAGCACAATGCAGGCTGGTCCGTCCGGCAACGGCCCGCCGAGCAGTTCGGCAGGCGAACTGAACAAGCGGGTTTCAAGACCGATGGACCGGAAAAGGCTGTCGAGCGATGCGCGAATGGCCGCGTCATCGTCGACAATCATGACGACCGGGTTTTTCGCTGGTCTGACCACGGCAGGCTTTTTGTCGATCGGTCGTGTCATTGCTTGGTCTGCCGTTGCACAACAGGCATCGCGAGGCTGAATGTAGCACCGGACCCCGGGGCGCTCTGTACCGTTAATCGACCGCCGTGAGCTTCCACCGTCGTCTGGCAAATCGCAAGCCCCATGCCCATACCGTCCTGCTTCGTCGTGAAAAATGGCTCAAAAAGTCGCGGCAAGTCGTCGGCCTCGATGCCTGGCCCTGTGTCCTCGACCGTGACGACAAGGCTTCCGCTCTCTGCAAGGTCTGCGCGCAGCGTGACGATACGGGGTCCGCTCTGTTGCGCCATGGCCTGGCCGGCGTTGACCAGGAGGTTGACCAGCACTTGCTGCAGTTGGATCCGGTCGCCCCGAATCTGGGGCAGATCTGGTCTGACTTCGACCTTCAGCGAAACATTCTCCTTCGACAGTTCGCGCTCCACCAGCGTCGCCGCTTCCGAGATGATCTCGGCAATCTCCAGTAGGTCCTGCTCCGCCGGCTTTTTCTTAAGGAAAGCCCTGATGCGGGTGACGATCTCGCTGGCCCGGCGGCCCTCGCTCACGATGCGGCTCATGGCGGCCGCGACTTCATCCAGTTCTGGTACGTCTCGCCGCAGCCACCTCATACCGGCCTCGCCGCTGGTCACGATCGCCGACAACGGCTGGTTCACCTCATGAGCGATCGAGGCGGTGAGTTCGCCAATCGTGGCAACGCGCGATGCGTGAGCGAGCTCTGCTTGCGCGGCCAACAACGCATCCTGCGCATGCTTGCGCTCGGTGATGTCGACGACGAATGCCAGGACATTGCGGTCGCCATCGAGCTCGCCGGGAAAGGTGATTGTAAAAAGTACCGGGATCTTTCGCCCGTCGAGGCCGACCAAGTCCGTCTCGCCTTCGTAAAACGGTTCGCCATTGGAAAAAGCAACCAATGCGCCGACGAACGTTCGCTCGTCCTTGCTCAATAGCTCATCGACGCTTTCGAGAAAGGCAGAACAGTCCTTGGCACCTAGCATCATCCGGAGCGCCGGATTGACGTCCTTTATTCGGGCAAGCGGCCTGACGCTACGGACGAAGTCGGGGTTGCGCCTGAGATAATCTCCGAGATCCGCCTTATCCACGTCTAGGCTTTCCAGGGCCGAGCGGACCCTAGTCCAGTCTTCTTCAATCACGCCGATACGGCTTGCATCGAACATCCGGCGGTAGCGGCGCTCGCTATGTACCAGCGCTGCATGAGCTTCCTCGCGGTCCGTGACATCGGTAAGGGTCTCGAGCACGTCACGCGGTTTACCCAGGTAATCGTATTGCAGGGCCCATCGTGCGTCGATGTCGAGAACGGCGCCGCTTCGTGTCCGCTGCTTGATCCGGCCTTCCCATCGTCCGGTACTGATCAGAATGTTTTCAATGACATCCCGCGGGTCCGAATAGGCCGTCTGCAACAGTTCGTCCGCGACCCGCCCGATTGCCTCTGCGGCAGACCAGCCGTAGGTCTCTTCGGCGCCCCGATTCCAGAACGAGATGACGCCGCGCCGATCCCGGACAAAGATCATATCGTGAGAGAGGTTGAGCAGGCGGGCCTGAGCTGCGAGGCGCTTGGTTGCCTCCTGATTCTGAAGTGCGAGCATCGTCGTGATGGCAATGGCGGCAAGACTGACGAGTGCGCGGAGCGCAGGCGAGCCAATCGAACTCAAGCCGTGCGACAGCACATAGGCGGCTATGGTGAGGAGGGCACAAGTGATCGCCGCGATGACAATGTCGTCGCGATGAGTTGTCCTCGCCGCCAGCAGGATCGCAACCACGTAGAGAACAGCAACGGCGCCCTCGAGCGGGGTGAGGACGTCGATCAGAAAAACTGCAAAGGCAAGGAGGGCGGAAGAGAAGCGCAAGCCGCCACGGCTCATGGGCAGAACCGTCGCCGATGATTGATCGTCACCAACTTTGATATCGTTGTCATCTCAGGTCCGATTGATGCCGTCAATTCACGGTTCGGCAACATGGCTGCTAATCTACTTTGTGCTTCTGCAGGATATCCTGCCGATCGCCGGGGTGGTCACTACACATTATACCGTGTTTCGAAGCGATCATACCTAGGTATGAAGCAGTTACACCGACAATCTAGCGCCCTAACCCCGCGTAGAATGGAGGATTCGAGCGATTGGACTAGCCTTTCCCTCACAGCACCCGGGCAAGCCGACCGGCCACCGGATCGCAAGAAGGGCAAGGAGAACCGATCATGTCGCTGCAGCTATCACCGGTGCAATCCAACAACGACCAGATCTTTGACCTGAACTCGACCAATATCCTGGGAGCCGAGCATCGCCGGCATCAATTTTCAAGGTTTCCCGCCGAAGTTGCCGGGAATGGCATCACGATCTCTCTGGAGCACCTCGATGTTGCCTTGGCTGTAACGA
>JAEZEU010000424.1 GCA_023432885.1 Pseudomonadota bacterium
GATCGGCAGACGCGCGGTGAGATCGTTGTTGATCAATTTGAACGTCAGGCGGTCATCCGGCGTCGCCTGCAATGTGCCGAGAAAATTCACCGTCTGGGTGTTGAACCAGCTGTTCTGGATGTAGCCGTCGCCGCGCACGTCGCTGCCGAACAGCGCGTATTCGAAATTGCCGACCTTCTTGCCGGCTGTGAAATAGTTGTTGAGATAACCGAAGCTGCCGCCATTCACGCCGTACTCAAATCCGTCGACGGCCCGCCCCTGACGCGTGCGGAAATTGATTGCGCCGCCGGTCGCGTAATTGCCGTAGAGCGCCGACGAGGGTCCCCGGATGACGTCGATCGCGCCATAGGCATGCGGATCGATCAGGTCGCTGCGCGAGAGCCCGTCCGGCTGGGTGACTGGAAAGCCGTCGTCGAAGATCAGCATATTGCGGATGCCGAACCCGTTGCGGGCGTTGGAGCCGCGGATGGAGATGCCGAAGTCGCGCGGGCCGTTGCCCTGCTTGATGGAAATGCCGGGGCTATCGCGCAGCACGTCCGCGACCGAGAAGGCCGGCCGGTTCTCGAACTCGCGGCGCTCGATCGTGGTGGCGGTCTGGCCGTTCGGTGCCTGGTTGAGGTTTGCCCTCACCTCGCTCGGAGTGATTTTAGCGGATTGCACCGGAGCGGTCACAGCAGGCGTGGCGGCGGACGGCCTCACCTGACGGCGGACGGACGCTGATTGGGTCCGCGGTCGAGTGGCACGCTTTGGCGTTGCCTCGCGCGGCGCCTCGACATTCACGGGCGGAAGCTCAGTTGGCTGGCCGCTTTGGCCGAAAGCCACGGTCGCGCCAGCAATCAGCGCCAGCTGGATGGCAGCGACGTTCACACCGCAAAGGGCATGATACCGGGACATTGCAAATTTCCTGACACCGGCACGATGGGCCGGCTACTCACGAGCATTACCGGCACGGCAAATCGATGCCGGCGGCGGGTAGAGGGTCAGGAAAGGGCCGGCGGCGCGCGCGCTTGCTCAGGAGAGCCGGTACGGGACGTGGCCGGATCGAGCGCAAGCTCATACCAGACGAGAGGGGTGGCGCGACGGTCGAAAGTGAAGATCGCCGCGGTCTGGGGCCGGTCAACTGGCGCACCGGTATGCAGCACCCCGCAGAGCCCACAGCAGGCCGTCAGCGCGTCCTGCGTGCCCGACTGGTCATCCTGGCCCGCCCCGGCGGCATTGCCATGGCAGATCACGGCCGCGCTCAGCGGGTCGGAAGCCGCGATGCTCGCAGCCCAACAGGCGGCGATCGGTGCGAAAACCTGCACCGCGAGCGCCAACAGGACTATGGGCAGAAAGTTCTTCAGCCGCCTGCGCATTACAACATCCGATCGCGCGGAGAATAACCACCAGCAGAGTCCGAAGTCGAGACGGGGTTCCTGGAAATTGACATTGCCGCCATGAAAGTTCGGACGTGATGACTAGGTATTGCGCTGGCGCAAGCTTCGTTGGGATTCCGGGCGAGGCACCGTTATCCCGTTACGCCGGCACGGGTTTTTCGGCCATTGCTGCAACCAGCACTGGTATGATTTCAATCATTTCGCAAGTTGCTGTAATTTTGAACAATCGTTGCTGAAAATGGTGACAAGATGCAAAAGATAGTCTACCAAAGCGGCCTCCGGCCAACCGCGCGGTTGGACTGGTGGTCCAAGTCTCGGGAGGAGCCCTGACGCGCACAAACAGCGTCGCCCCGTCAAACAAGAGCAAATCTAAGTTTCGGGTGAATAGGGTCGACACAATTCTCGAGCAGGGCATTCGGCCCTGCTCTTTTTTTTCGAGAGATGGATCGCGGCAATTGACGGCGAAGCGATGAATCCTGTCGAGCGCAGTTTCGAGCTTGCTGGCGAGCGCTGCAAAGATCTGACGCCGGTGGTCTATCGGCGCCTGCATGCCGAGCGGCCGGAAACGTTGACGATGTTCCGCACCGAAGGCAGCGACCTGGTCAAGGGATCGATGCTGGCGGTGACGATCGAGGCGATTCTTGATTTCGCAGGGCCGCGCAGCGGCAAATTCCGCATGATCGCGTGTGAGGTGATGTCGCACGATGCCTACGGCACGCCGCGCGAACTCTTTATCGCATTCTTCGGTGTGATCCTGCGGACGCTGCAGGAGGTGCTTGGGCCGGACTGGACAGCCGAGATGGATCAGGCCTGGCGGAAATTGTTGCTTGAGATCGAAGCCCTCGTCGCCGAGACCTAGAACAGTTCCCGCTCGAGGAAGTTGGAGCCGATATCCGCCGTCCGCTTGACCGGATTGAAATCGCAATAAACGCCGTCGGCGAACAGCGTGTAGCTCGCGACGATATTGTCGTTGTTGAGCTTGACCGAGTTGAGCCCGATCACGGCAGTCTGCTTGCCGCCGTTCCATTTGAAGGGCGTCGTGCTCGGCGCCTTCTCGCAGGCCGCCACTGCTTCGGCGAACACGGCGCTTTCGACGAAGGCCTTTGTCGTCTGCAGCAGCCGGAGCGTCTTCCAGTTCATGTAGAACGACCCGGCAAGGCCTGCGATCAGGAGCACGACGAGGCCGATCGTGATGCGTTGAAAATTCATTGCCGTTTCCCTCAATAACTAATGCAGCCGCTCTTTCGGCGGCGTGCCGCGATCAATGTGTGAGAATTTTTCGGACGTGCGCAAGATCCGCGAAAGCCGTGTTTCCCGAGGCAGGACTTCGTGCGGACGCAACTTGCCGGCCGCACTGTGCCCCGTTGCCTGGCAGTTCTCCTGATTGGCGTCGCAGGCCATCAGGCAATTGGTTTCTTCGGTGGCGGATTGATCCATCGCGGCCGCCGGGCCCGCGGATGTCAGCAGAAGGAATGTCAGTCCGACGAGGCCGCGCAGCACTTCCTGCATGGGTGTTCCTCCCGAAACGCGCCTAGAACGGCATCCCCATCAGCTTCGAAAGCCGCTCGATGGAGAGATAGCCGGCCTGATGGGCCCACATGCCGATCGCGAATATGACGCCCGATATCACAGTGGTCCAGATCAGCTTGCGGCCCATCCGCGCCATGATCGGGGCGCCGGGATCGGTGCCGGGCGCGCCCGCGCCATCCTCATGCTGGCTGCGCACGCCGAACGGCAGTGTCACGAACAACGTGACCCACCAGATGACGAAGTAGATCGCCAGCGCCGTTGAGATACTATAGACCATCTCCGTTTCAAGCCTGCTCGATCTCGACCAGCGCGCCCGAAAAATCCTTCGGATGGAAGAACAGCACCGGCTTTCCGTGCGCGCCGATCTTGGGCTGGCCATCGCCAAGCACGCGGGCGCCTTCCCTGACGAGCTGGTCGCGCGAGGCGATGATGTCGACCACCTCGTAGCAGACGTGATGGATGCCTCCGTCGGCGTTGCGCTCGACGAATTTGGCGATTGGCGAGGCCTCGCCCAGCGGCTCGATGAACTCGATCTTGGTGTTGGGCAGAGTCACGAACACGGTGGTGACGCCGTGCTCGGGCAATGGCACCGCATCCGAGATTTCGGCATTGAATGCCCCGCCATAGATCTTCGCGGCCTTCTTGGCGTCCTTGACTGCGATCGCCACATGATTGAGCCGGCCCAGCATGTCTGTCTCCCAAACGCTTTCAATTACACTTCCAGGACGTGGACGAAGCACAGCGGCTTCTTGCCCCAGTGCTCGCTGACCGCCGCGCGAACCGCCCGGCGCACCGATTCCGCCAGCGCATCCGGATCTCGCCGCCGCGCCCGCGGCAGGCCCTCGATCGTCGATACCACCACGTCGAACGCGATCTCCTCGAGCAGCTCGCCTTCGGCATTCTTCTCGGGGATGCCGATCAGATCAACCTCGGGATCGTCGGCAAGCTCGCCTTTTTCGGTCACGGCGATCGCGACAAAGGCACAGCCAGCAAAGCCCATTCTGCGCCGTTCGACCACTGCGCGCGACTTGGCGTCCTCCAGGATCGTGCCATCCTTGTAGAGACGCCCCGCGGGCAGCTCGTCGATGATCCCGGGCTCGCCCGGGCCGAGCCTGACGAGGTCGCCGTTGCGACAGGTGATCACCTTTGGCACCCCTGCCGTACGTGCCAGCTTCGCGTGCTCGGACAAATGCAGCGCCTCGCCATGCACGGGAATCAGGATCTGCGGGCGCACCCAGGCGATAATGTCCCGCAACTCGTCACGACGGGGATGCCCCGACACATGCACGAGGTGGGTGCGGTCGGTAATGACTTCGACACCTTGAGCAACCAGCCCGTTGATGATGCTTCCGACCGCCTTCTCGTTGCCGGGGATGGTGCGGGAGGAGAAGATCACGGTATCGCCCTTGTTGAGCGTGACCGCGGGATGGTCGTTGTTGGCGATGCGCGCCAATGCGGCGCGCGGCTCGCCCTGGCTGCCCGTGCAGATCGCCAGTACCTTGTCCGGTGGGAAATGACCGTAGAGGTCCATGCCCCTAAAACTTGGCGTGCCATCGAGATAGCCGCATTCGCGTGCGACCTGCACCACCCGCTCCATGGCGCGCCCGACCACCACGATCTCGCGGTCGGCGGCCTTGGCCGCATCGGCCACGGCCTTCACGCGCGCCACGTTGGAGGCAAAGGTCGTGACCGCCACCCTGCCCCTGGCCGACTTCACGATGCCGGCAATGATCGTCGCGACTTCGGCCTCAGACGGCGAGCGGCCCTCGCGCACCGCATTGGTGGAATCCCCGACCAGCGCCAGCACGCCGGCTTCGCCGAGTTCGCGAAGCCGCTTTTCGTCGGTGGGCGGACCCAAGATGGGCGTTGGATCGAGTTTCCAGTCGCCGGTGTGCAGTACGGTGCCGATGTCGGTGTGAATGGCGAGCGCATGCGATTCCGGAATCGAATGCGCGACCGGAATGAACTCCACATTGAATGGGCCGAGATCGATGCGCCCACCCGACGGCACCACCGTGACCGGGATTTTCGGCGGATTCCGCTCGGCTTCGAGCTTGGCCTGCAGTAACGCCGCTGAAAACGGGGTGGCATAGATCGGGCACTGCAGTTTGGGCCAGAGATCGATGATGGCGCCGAAATGGTCCTCATGGGCGTGCGTCAGCACCAGACCCATCAGGTTCTTGCGCTCCTTTAGCAGAAACGTGATGTCGGGCATGATCAGGTCGATGCCCGGCAGATGCTCCTCGTCACCGAAGGACACGCCGAGATCCACCGCCAACCACGACCGCTGATGCCGGTTGCCGAGCCCGTAGATCGACAGGTTCATGCCGATCTCGCCGACACCGCCGAGCGGTGCGAAGGTCAGCTCGTCCGGCCGGCTCATCAGGAGGCCCTCACCGAAGCCGCCGAGCCGAAATAGACTTCGCCCGCCGCCACCGCGACGCGCCTGCCCTCGGCGGTACGGACGATCAGGCAGCCGGCTTCGTCAATGGTGTCGAAGATGCCCTCGATATTGGAAGCGCCCATGCTGATGGCGACCTTCTCCCCAAGTCCGGCAGCCCGTTCGAGCCAAAGTTTGCGGATTTCGGCAAAGCCGCGGCCCCGGTCCCAGATACCACGAAACTCGACCCATGCGTCCGACAGCACGCGGAACAGCTCCTCGGCGCTGATCTGAATTCCCAGCGCATGCAGCGATGCCGCGGGTGTCGGCATGCCCTCTGGCGCAGCGACGACGTTGGTACCGATACCGACAACGACCGCAAGGCCAGCGGGCACTGCCTCGGCCTCCAGCAGAATCCCGGTCAGCTTCTGCCGCCCGGCGAGCACGTCATTCGGCCATTTCAGTGCGAACTTGAACGGATCGGCCCCGCCGGCCCTCAGCGCGGCTTCGACACTGACAGACCGCACCGCCGCCTCCAGCGACAGCCCGGCGGCGAAGCCAAGCGTCGCCGCGACCGCGGGCGTCACGTCCATCACCTCGAGAATGCTGCTGGCGAGGTTGCCGCGCGGCGCGATCCAGGAACGCTGCCGCCGCCCTCGCCCCGCCGTCTGCTCGGTCGTGACGAACCACATTGGCCCGCGTTCGCCCTCGCGGGCGCGCTGCATTGCCTCCGAATTGGTGGAGCCGGTCTTGTCGAAAGCGGCGAGCTTGTGGCCCGCCGCCGCAGCTCGGGATCCGAGCGTGATTGTCATCTAGAAAAGCGATTTCGCCGCGGCCGTTGCGATGCTGACCAACGGTCCTGGATAGACGAAGTACAGGATGTTGAAGAGACCTGCGACTGCCACCACCGTGCGCAGCTCGATGCGTACCGGATCGAGCCGGCCGGCGGGTTCGTCGAAATACATCACCTTGACGATCGACAGATAGTAGAACGCGCCCACGACGCTGGTCAGCACGCCGATCACGGCTAGCGTGAACAGGTTGGCCTTGATTGCGGCGACAAAGACGTACCATTTGCCGAAGAAGCCGGCGAGCGGCGGCACGCCAGCGAGCGAGAACAGCAACATCGCGAAGAAGAAGGCGATCAGCGGATTGGTGCGCGACAGCCCGGCGAAATCCTTGATTTCCTCCATGGCATGTCCGTTCCGCTTCATGGCGAGGATGACGGTGAAGGCACCGAGCGTCATCGCCACATAGATCGCGATATAGATCAGCACGCCCTGCGCGCCCTCGACGGTGCCGGCGGCCAGTCCCACCAGCGCAAAACCCATATGGCCGATCGAGGAATACGCCATCAGCCGCTTGATGTTCGTCTGCCCGATTGCGGCAAAGGAGCCCAGCGCCATCGAAGCGATGGCAACAAACACCACGATCTGCTGCCATTGCGGCACGATCCCCGGGAACGCGGTCAGCGCCACGCGGGTGAACACGGCTAGGGCCGCGACCTTCGGGGCGGAAGCAAAGAACGCGGTGACGGGGGTCGGCGCGCCCTCATAGACGTCGGGCGTCCACATGTGGAACGGCACGGCGGACACCTTGAAACAGAGGCCGGCGAGGAGGAACACGAGGCCGAACACGAGGCCGGCGCTCGCCGTCGTGGCTGCCGCCGCGATGCCGGCAAAGCCGACCGTGCCGGTAAAGCCGTAGATCAAGGAGGCGCCGTAGAGCAGCATGCCCGAGGATAGTGCACCCAGCACGAAGTACTTGAGGCCCGCCTCGGTAGACTTGGAGTTGTCGCGGTTGGAAGCCGCGACGACATAGAGCGCAAGGCTCATGAGTTCCAGTCCGAGATAGAGCATGATGAGATCGCCGGCGGAAATCAGCACCATCATGCCGACGGTGGAAAGCAACACCAGGATCGAATACTCGAAGATGCGTCCTGACGGACTGGACAGGAATTCGGCAGACAGGATCAGTGTCACCGCCGAACCGATCAGGGCAAGGATCTTCAGGAAGCGGGCAAAATCATCGAGGATGAAGCTGCCGCCGAAGGTGATGAGCTTGCCGGCCGGCAGCATCAGCACGAGAAAGCCGGTGACGATCAACAGCGCGATCGACAGCCAGGTCACGGTCCGCGTCGTGCCCTGGCCGCGATAGGCCCCAAGCAACAGCAGCACCATCGCGCCGGCGGCGAGCACCAGCTCCGGCAGCACCGGCAGCAAGGGATAACCTGCACTCTGGAAATTC
>JAEZEU010000249.1 GCA_023432885.1 Pseudomonadota bacterium
CCGGCGCGGGGGCTCGGCAACGAACCGTCAACGGTTTTGCCCGAGGATTCCGAGCCTTTAGGGTTTGGCGATGCTGATTCGTGGCGAAAATTGCGGGATTTCGGGTGGGACGGCCGGGGCCGTCGGCGCCCCCGCGCGTTCGGCTGCGTCCCTGCCGACCCTCCTTATTGGCGGGCTTCTGCTTCTTATCGGCCCCTGAGGGCCGTCTGGGCGTTTGCGCCTGGGCACTCAGGGGTTCGCGTGAGACCACAGAAAACCCTTCAGCGTCCATTGAGCGGCGCGCGACCCAAAAGGAATTTGCAAGCATGACCCCCGTGAACAAGTCCGAAAAGGACCGCGTCATCATTTTCGACACCACGTTGCGCGATGGCGAGCAGTGCCCCGGCGCGACCATGACCTTCGAGGAGAAGCTCGAGGTCGCCGAACTGCTGGACGAAATGGGCGTCGACGTGATCGAGGCCGGATTTCCCATCACCTCGGAAGGCGATTTCCAGGCGGTAAGCGAGATCGCCCGCCGTTCCAAGAACGCCGTCATCGCCGGCCTGTCGCGGGCGAACCCGAAGGATATCGACCGCTGTGCGGAGGCCGTGAAATTCGCCGGGCGCGGCCGCGTCCACACTGTGATCGCAACGTCGCCTTTGCACATGCGCGTCAAGCTGAACATGACGCCGGAACAGGTGCTGGAGCTCTCGGTCGCCAACGTCACCCGCGCCCGCAACCAGATCGACGACGTCGAATGGTCGGCGGAGGACGGCACCCGCAGCGAGATGGACTATCTCTGCCGCATCGTGGAGGCCGTCATCAAGGCCGGCGCTACCACGGTGAACATCCCCGATACGGTCGGCTACACGGTGCCGGAAGAATACACCCACTTCATGAAGACGCTGATCGAGCGCGTGCCAAACTCCGACAAGGCGGTATTCTCCGTGCACTGCCATAACGACCTCGGCATGGCGGTGGCCAACTCGCTGGCCGGCATCGTCGGCGGCGCGCGGCAGGTGGAATGCACCGTCAACGGTATCGGCGAGCGCGCCGGCAACGCCGCGCTGGAAGAGATCGTGATGGCGATCAACGTGCGGAACGACAAATTCCCGTACTGGAACAAGATCGACACTACCCAGCTCACCCGCGCCTCGAAGCTGGTCTCGGCAGCGACTTCGTTCCCGGTGCAATACAACAAGGCGATCGTCGGCCGGAACGCGTTCGCGCATGAGAGCGGCATCCATCAGGACGGCGTGCTGAAGGACGCCTCGACCTACGAGATCATGAAGCCCGAAATGGTCGGCCTCAAGCAGTCCTCGCTGGTGCTGGGCAAACATTCCGGGCGACATGCCTTCGTGCACAAGCTCGAGGAGATGGGCTACAAGCTTGGCGCCAATCAGCTGGAAGACGCCTTCAATCGCATGAAGGCGCTGGCCGACCGCAAGAAGGACATCTACGACGAGGACATCGAAGCGCTGATCGACGAGGAGATGGCGGCGGCTCACGACCGCATCAAGCTGAGCTCGCTGACGGTGATCGCCGGCACCCACGGTCCGCAGCGCGCCACCATGAAGCTCGACGTCGAAGGCCAGACCAGGATCGAGGAAGCCGAAGGCAACGGCCCGGTCGATGCGGTTTTCAACTGCATCAAGCGCCTGGTGCCGCATGAGGCCAAGCTCGAGCTCTACCAGGTGCATGCGGTGACCGAAGGCACCGATGCGCAGGCCGAAGTCACGGTGCGCCTTGCCCATGAGGGCCGCTCGATGAGTGCGCGTGCGGCGGATCCGGATACGCTGGTGGCGTCGGCCAAGGCCTACCTGGGCGCGCTGAACAAGATCGTCATGAAGCGCCAGCGCGACATGCCGTCATCGACGGCGGCGGCGAGCTGACCCGGGCACGCAAAGCGTGAAAATCTCGAGATTCCGGGTTCGATGCTGCGCATCGCCCCGGAATGACAATCGAAGAACATCACGCGGCGCTTTTGCGCCGCGTTTTGCATTCGGGAGGGCAGTCCTTCTCGAATGGACAGAATGTTGCATTTTGCGTCGCAGCATTCCCCAGCGAGGTCCCTGCTAACGGGCAATAGCCTTGTATGCCGATCGCCTGTATGGATGCCGCAGGATGATCGCGGGGGAGAAATCCCCCGATAAGAAACTTGGGAGGACTGAATGCGGAAAATCCTGCTGGCTGCGGCCGCGCTCGCAGCCCTTTCCTTTGCCGGACCGGCTGCGGCGCAATCGCCGATCGTCATCAAGTTCAGCCATGTCGTGGCGACCAATACGCCGAAGGGCCTGGCAGCCGAGAAGTTCAAGGAACTCGCCGAGAAGTACACAAACGGCAAGGTGAAGGTCGAGGTCTATCCGAACTCTCAGCTTTACAAGGACAAGGAAGAGCTGGAGGCGCTGCAGCTAGGGGCGGTGCAGATGCTGGCGCCGTCGAACGCCAAGTTCGGGCCGATCGGCGTCAGGGAATTCGAGGTATTCGATCTTCCCTACATCCTTCCCGATCTGAAGACGCTGCGGAAAGTGACCGACGGCCCGCTCGGCACGAAGCTCCTGAAGCTGCTCGAGCCGAAGGGCATGGTCGGCCTCGCCTATTGGGACAACGGCTTCAAGCAGATGAGCGCCAACAAGAAGCTCATTTCGCCGGCGGATTATCGCGGCCTGAAATTCCGCATTCAGTCCTCGAAGGTGCTGGAAGCCCAGTTCCGTACGCTGGGCGTGGTGCCGCAGGTGATGGCGTTCTCTGAAGTCTATCAGGCGCTCCAGACCGGCGTTGTCGACGGCCAGGAGAACACCTGGTCGAACATCTACACCCAGAAGATGCACGAGGTGCAGAAGTACATCACGAACACCAACCACGGCTACATCGGCTACATCGTGGTCGTGAACAAGAAGTTCTGGGATGGCCTGCCCGCCGACGTGCGCGAGCAATGCGAGAAGGCGATGAAGGAAGCCACCGCTTACGGCAACGGCCAGTCGGAGAAGGAAAACAACGACGCGCTCGCCGACATCATCAAGACCGGAAAGAGCGAGATCATCAAGCTGACGCCCGAGCAGGACGCCGCGATGCGCAAGGCGATGGAGCCGGTCTACAAGGATGTCGCCGGCCGCGTTGGCCAGCCGCTGATCGACGAGTTCCTGAAGGAGACCCGTGGAGCGACGAATTGAGGCGAGGGGATTGCCGGAGAGTCGCATCTGGCCTGCCTGCAGCCAATTTCGTCATGCCCGGGCTTGTCCCGGGCATCCACGTCTTGGTCCCTTGCGGCGAGAAAAGACGCGGATGGCCGGGTCAAGGCACGTCAAGCCCGCCGTGACGAAGTAACGATGAGTGGGGGGCACATTGATACTTATTCGCATCCTCGACAGGCTTGAAGAGATCCTGATCGCGACATTGATGGCGCTCGCGACGCTCCTCATCTTTCTCGCCGTGTGCCACCGCTATCTGCTCGGCATTCCCCTGCTGTTTCCGATCCTGTTCCCGATCAACCTGTCCTGGGCGCAGGAGCTTTGCATCTACATGTTCGTCTGGGTGGCCAAGTTCGGCGCCGCCTATGGCGTGCGCACCGGCATCCATGTCGGCGTGGACGTCGTGGTCAACCAGATCAAGCCGCCGTGGAGGAACGCGATCGTGCTGTTCGGTCTGCTGTGCGGCGCCTTCTTCACCGCCGTGATCGGCACCATGGGCGCACACTTCGTCTACGGCCTGTATTTTACCGATCAGGTGTCGCCGGACCTCGAGATTCCGAGCTGGTTCGTCTATCTCTGCATTCCGCTCGGTTCTTATTTGATGTGCTTCCGCTTCCTGCAGGTCGCCTGGAACTACTTCTTCACGGGCGAGCTGCCGCATCACGACCATGCCCATGTCGAGGGTGTCGATGTCACCGAACCCGGGATTGGCGCGGCCGAGGTGACGCGATGACTTCGCTCATCATCTTCGGACTGCTGATCCTCTTGATGCTGACCGGCATGCCGATCTCGATCGCGCTCGGCCTCACGGTGCTGACCTTCATCTACACGATGACGAACGTGCCGACCGAGTCGGTGGCGCTGAAGCTTTTCACCGGCATCGACAATTTCGAGATCATGGCGATTCCGTTCTTTATCCTGGCAGGCAATTTCCTGACCCATGGCGGCGTCGCCAGACGCATGATCAATTTCGCAACCGCCATGGTCGGGCACTGGTATGGCGGTCTCGGGCTAGCCGGCGTGATGGCCTGCGCGCTGTTCGCGGCTGTGTCCGGCTCCTCGCCCGCGACCGTGATCGCGATCGGCGCGATCATGCTGCCGGCGATGGTGAACCACGGCTTCCCGAAGCGCTTCGGCGCCGGCGTCATCACCACCTCGGGCGCGCTCGGCATCCTGATCCCGCCCTCGATCGTGATGGTGATTTATTGCGTCGCGACCGGCGGCAGCATCGCGCTCGGACCGACCGGTGAACGCGTGTCCTCGGCCTCGGTCGGCCAGATGTTCATTGCCGGCGTCATCCCCGGCCTGATGCTGGCGGCGTTTCTCGGCCTGACCACCTTTTACCGCGCCTGGCGCAATGACTATCCGCGGATGAAGAAGGCAAGCTGGGGAGAGCGTATCACCGCGTTCCGCAAATGCATTTGGGGGCTGCTGCTGATCGTCATCGTGCTCGGCGGCATCTATGCCGGCGTCTTCACGCCGACCGAAGCCGCGGCGATCAGCGCGGTCTACGCCTTCATCATCGCCGTGTTCGTCTACCGCGACATGTCCTTGAGGGACGTGCCGAAGGTGCTGCTTGGCTCCGCCAACATGAGCGCGATGATCCTCTACATCATCACCAATGCGGTGCTGTTCTCCTTCCTGATGGCGAACGAGAACATCCCGCAGGCGATCGCGAACTGGATTACCTCGGTCGGCGTCGACTGGATCATCTTCCTGCTTGTGGTCAACGTGCTGCTGCTGCTCGCCGGCAACTTCATGGAGCCGTCCTCGATCGTGCTGATCATGGCCCCGATCCTCTTTCCCGTTGCGGTCAAGCTCGGCATCCATCCAGTGCATCTCGGCATCCTGATGGTGGTCAACATGGAGGTCGGGATGTGCCATCCGCCGGTCGGCTTGAATCTCTATGTCGCTTCCGGAATCGCCAAGATGGGCATCACCGAGCTCACGATCGCGGTTTGGCCGTGGCTGCTGACCATGCTGGTGTTCCTGGGCCTCGTCACCTACGTGCCGGAGATATCGTTGTGGTTGCCCCGCTTGCTCGGCATGTTGTGAGACTGCGCCAAAACAGGACGAGATGCGAGCAATTCGCAACCGCAGATTACATCTTGGTAAGGGAGGCCGTTCTGTCCAATCGGTAAGTTGAAAGAAGCAGGGGGCGCGCCCATCCTCGGGGAACTCTTTGCATGGAGGTTCGCATGAGGAATTTCTGGATCGCCGGCGTTGCCGCCCTCTCCATCGCCGCCTCGACGGCTGTTTACGCTCAGCACCAAAGGCACTGGGGCCATACGCGGATGGGGCCGGAAGATCGGGCGGCTCTTGCTGATGCGCGGATCGCGGCGGTGCATGCCGGGCTGAAGCTCAATGCAGACCAGGAAAAGCTCTGGCCGCCGGTCGAGGCCGCGGTGCGCGAGTTCGCAAAGCAGCGGATCGATCGTGCCAATGCGCGGATGAATGCTCCGGCGGACAAGCCAAGGCCGGATCCGGTGACGCGGCTGCGCGAGCGTGCCGACAACATGGCAGCCTCGGCGGCCGCGCTGAAGAAGATCGCCGATGCCGCCGATCCCCTCTACAAGTCCCTCGATGAGAGCCAGAAGCGTCGTCTCTCGGTGCTCACCCGCATGGAGGGCCGTTTCGGCTGGCGCCAGCGGATGATGGATCGTGACAGCGGCCCGGATAGCCGCGGTTTCCACCGCGAGCGGTTTGACCGCGAGGGCGGCCCCGGCGGCGCCGAGCGCCTCTGAGCCCGGGCCAAAGCTCCGGATACACGGAAAGCCACTGGAATCCGGCGGCTTTTCGCGGCCCAGGATCGCGCGCAAAGCTCGGGAAAACTCGCATCGCATTGCTGGACAATGGGGATTCGCTTTGCTAAACGACCCCCCTCGCGAAGCTTTTCCGGACGAGTTCCGGGCGCATAGCTCAGTTGGTAGAGCAGCTGACTCTTAATCAGCGGGTCCCAGGTTCGAGCCCTGGTGCGCCCACCAAAGCTTTTCAGATACGTGAGCGCATGACGGCCGCACAGAGTGCGAACCGCTTTACAATTCGTTTACAGTCTTGTTCTCGCTTCAACTTCGCACCGCGCTTCGGCAAGCTGAATGTCGCGACCCCAGATAGTGCGCGTCGAACTCTGCCGAGAGATGGGTCTGCTGGCGACGGCTAGTGTCGCCATCGACGGCGGCAAGTTCAAAGCGGTGAACAACCGGGACAGGAACTTCACGCGCGCGAAGGTGGAACGGCGGCGAGCTCAGCTGGAGGAGAGTGTCGCACGCTATCTAGGCCAACTTGACACGGCCGACCGACAGGAGCCGAGCGAGGCGCTAGCGGCGAAGGTGACAAGGCTTAACGAGAAGCTGACAAAACTGAAGAAGGAAATGGGCAAGCTTTCTGTCTGCGAGAAGCAGATGCTTGCATCACCCGATCAGCAAATCTCGCTGACCGATCCCGACAGCCGTTCGATGGCGACGAGCGGTCGCGGCTCCGGCGTTGTCGGCTACAATGTGCAGGTCGCCGATACCGAGCACCATCTGATTGTAGCGCACGAGGTCACGAACAGCGGCTCAGATCGGGCGCAGCTGGCCAATATGGCCAGGCAGGCGAAGGCTGTTCTCCAGACCGAGACGCTCAAGGCTGTTGCCGATCGCGGCTACTTCAACAGCCCGGAGATCCTTGCGTGCCATGAAGCAGGCATCACGGTAACTCTGCCCAAGCCGCTGACGTCGGGCGCCAAGTCGGACGGACGTTTCGGCAAGCAGGACTTTGCCTATTTGCCTGAGGAGGATGCCTATCGCTGTCCGGCTGGAGAGCGATTGCCGTATCGCTACACAAACGAAGAAGACGGCAAGAGGCTGCGGCTCTACTGGAGCACTGCCTGTCAGAATTGTTCGCTCAAATCGCAGTGCACGACAGGGCCACAGCGGCGAATTACACGATGGGAGCACGAACATCGGCTTGAGGCTGTGCAGCAGCGTCTTGACGCAA
>JAEZEU010000513.1 GCA_023432885.1 Pseudomonadota bacterium
CCGGCGTTTTGGAGCCGAGTTGGCGGAAATTCCTGATCTGATCGAGCGTCATGTCCTTGTTGCCCGTCAGATAAAGCAGCGCATAGAGCAGCATCGAGCCGTGCCCCGCCGAGAGCACGAAGCGGTCGCGGTCCGGCCATGTCGGATCGGCTGCGTCGTATTTCAAGAACTGCGTGAACAGGACGGTTGCGATGTCGGCGGCGCCCATTGGCAGGCCCGGATGTCCCGATTTCGCCTTCCCCACGGCATCCATTGCGAGCCCACGGATCGCATTGGCCATACGGGTGTGATCGACCTGCGTCATGATGAAAATCCGCCTGAAATGAGATGCTTGGTGGTGATGCGCAACGCTGGAGCACGCGCTGGTTTTGGGCCAGGTAGGCCGGGGAGTCGGCCGCTGATAGCACCTCGGTTTCGGGAGTCCAAGGCAATGGAACGCGCAAATAACGGGAAAAGTTGCTTGCGGGCACAATCCCGCAAAGAGCGCGTACCGGTTTTCCGACAGGGATCATGCTCGATCAATCGGTGCATAGCTTGGAAGTTTCGTTGCGCGGGCCGATTCGGCCACGTAAACTTCTCCGTCTAAGCGCTTGCCCAGCCGCAGTTTTACGGAGTGGCGAGCCGAGCGAGATGTGCGTGTAACCCTCCGATGAACGAACGCCCCGCCAACGGTTCCGGCAACGCCGATACCTCCGCTTTCGACCTCGAGGTCGCGACGCGGCGCCTGATGGCGGCGCTTGAGGCGCTGGAAAGCGCCGTCGAGCGGCGGCGCGATTCCGACCGCGACGAGAACGAACTCGCCAGCCGGATCCAGGCGCTCGGCGTCGATCGCTCGCGGCTGGCGCAGGAGCTGGACAATTCGCTGGTGAAGACGCGCAAGCTCGAGCGCGCCAACCGCGAGATCGCGGAACGGCTGGATACGGCGATCGGCACTGTGCGCGCCATGCTCGATGGCGGAGACGAGACATGAGCCACATCAACGTCACCATCAACGGCCGGCAATACCGCATGGCGTGCGAGGAAGGACAGGAAGTCCGCCTGCTCAAGCTCGCCGAAACGCTGGAAACGCGCGTCACCGAGCTGCGCGGCAAGTTTGGCGAGATCGGCGATGCGCGCCTCACAGTGATGGCCGCGCTCACCGTTTGCGACGAGCTGCTGGACGCCAACGCGCGCCTGCAGGCGATGGAACAGGAGCTCGAAAGCGCCCGCAACATGCGCGCCGCCGCCGTCGACCGCGCGCGGATGACGCAGACCGCGGTAGCGAGCGCGCTCAACGCCGCCGCCGACCGGATCGAGAAGACGACGCACGTGCTCAACCGCACCATCGGCACCGGCATCGCGATCGGGTGAGGCGGACTGGCGCTAAGACCTGCGGCGAGATCGATTGACCTGACCTTCCAGCCGTCTGGCTGCCCGGAAATCCTCCAGGTGATGCACGTTCGGCCGGTGCGCGGCTTCCTTGGCGAGGAGGTGATAGACGCGCGCCACCAGGCGTTGCTTGCTCTTGTCGCGGCCGAAGGGAAGCGCACGCGCCTTGTGAACGGCGGCAACGGCGTGGGCTCTGAAATAGTCGTAAGCGTCGGACATGAGGCTCAACGCCATCGGCCCCGCTATGGTTTCCCGCTGCCCCGGACGAGCCGGTGAATTGCCGTCCTGTGCCCGCTGGCGATTTGCCGGCGGCCTTGCTACATTAGTGTGGCGAAGCTGCGTTGCGCGTCAGGAGCCATATATCCCCGGGGCCTTATCGATCCTTTAGGGAACTGTCCCTGGCCGGGCCCGTGGGCTCGGACATATGGTGCCCACCTACTTTCGTAGGGAACTCCGGGATCGAGCGCTTCAACGGCATCTGCGGCTTCGCACTTTCTTTTGCGCGTTTGCACCTTTGACCGCCGCATCATGGACGCAGCACCTTCCAAGGCTGACCTGCGTGCCGCTGCTCTCGCGGCCCGTGATGCGTTGGGCGACAAGAAGCGCGGGGCTGCGGCCGCCAAACTCGCCAAGCGCGGCCTGCCGATCGAGATTCCCACGGGGACCGTAGTGTCCGGCTATTCGCCCATCCGCAACGAGATCGATCCGGCGCCCCTGATGATCAGGCTCGCGAGCCTGGGTGCGCGGCTGGCGCTGCCGGTGGTCAATGCGCGCGGCAAATCGCTGACCTTCCGTGCCTGGTCGCCTAACGATCGCCTGGTGCTTGGATCGCTCGGCATCCCCGAGCCGTCGCCCGCCGCGGCCGAATTGATCCCCAACATCATGCTGGTGCCGCTCGCGGCCTTCGACCGCGCCGGGCACCGCATCGGCTATGGAGCGGGCTACTACGACCACACCTTCGCGCATTTGCGCAAATTGCATCACGTGACGGGTGTTGGGCTTGCCTTTTCCGTGCAGGAAACTCCTTCCATCCCCGCTTTGTCGCACGACGTGGCGCTCGATTTTGTGCTAACGGAAAAAGAAGCGTTCGATTTCCGGAGCAAATAGGGTTGCGCATTCTCTTCATCGGCGACGTCGTCGGCCGCAGCGGCCGCGCCGCTGTCACAGACTACCTTCCCGCCATGGTCAGCGACTGGTCACTCGATCTCGTCATCGTCAACGGCGAGAATTCGGCGGGCGGTTTTGGCATCACCGAGGCCGTCTACCAGGAGCTGCTCGATGCCGGTGCCGACGCCGTCACGCTTGGAAATCACGCCTGGGACCAGCGCGAGGCGCTGGTGTTCATCGAGCGCGCGCCGCGGCTGGTTCGTCCGGTGAACATGCCGCCAGGCACGCCCGGCCGGGGCGCAGCGCTGATCGACACCAAGAACGGGAAGCGCGCGCTCATCGTCAACGCCATGGGACGAGTCTTCATGACGCCGTTCGACGATCCCTTCGCGGCGCTCGCGCGCGAGCTTGACGCCTGTCCGCTGCGCGAGGCGGCTGACGCCATCGTGGTCGATTTCCACGGCGAGGCAACATCCGAAAAGCAGGGCATAGGTTTCTTCTGCGACGGCCGCGCCAGCCTTGTGGTCGGCACGCACACCCATGTACCGACCGCCGACCACCAAATCCTTCCCGGCGGGACCGCCTATATGAGCGATGCCGGAATGACCGGCGATTACGACTCCATCATCGGCATGCAGAAGGAAGAGCCGCTGCGCCGCTTCACCAGCGGCATTCCTTCGGCGCGCTTCGAGCCGGCGAGCGGCGAGGCGACGCTCTCGGGCGTTGCGATCGAGACCGACGACGCCACCGGCTTTGCGACGAAAATCGCACCCGTGCGCAAGGGCGGCCGGCTCGCGCCGGCGGTGCCGGATTTCTGGAATTAAACTGCCGGAGAGCCTGCCGTAGCGGGCGGATGCTCCGCCCGCTCAAAGTCTCAACGCCTCAATCGAATTGAATTACCTTGTCGATCGTGATCGGAAGGTCGCGCACGCGCTTGCCCGTAGCATGATGGACCGCATTGGCGATCGCCGCCGCCACGCCGACAATGCCGATCTCGCCCAGGCGCTTGATGCCGAGCGGATTGATGATCTGGTCCGGCTCGTCGACGAAGATGACGTTGATGTCGTGAATGTCGGCATTCACGGGCACATGATATTCGGCGATGTTGGCGTTCATGACGCGCCCGAACCGATGATCGTAAAGCGTCTCCTCGTGCAGCGCCATGCCGATTCCCCAGACCACGCCGCCCATCATCTGGCTGTGGGCGGTCTTCAGGTTGAGAATGCGGCCCGCCGCGACGGCGCTCACCACGCGCGTCACGCGGATGACGCCCAGCTGTTCGTCAACCTTGACCTCGGCGAAGATCGCCGAGTGCACGTTGCGCGCGTGAGACTCGTCTTCGGCGGGCTTGTTGGTTTCCTCGCGCGCGATGCGCTCGGCCTTGCCGGACTGCATTGCGCCGGCGATGGAAACGGCGCGGCTCGCGTCGTGCCTGCTGACGATCTTGCCGTCTACGAGCGCGACATCATCTACGCTGGCGCCTTCGAGCGTTGAATCCTTTGCCGCCTTCGCAAGTTTCAGCAAGTCGCCGCGAACCGCGCGGGCCGTATTGGCGATGGCGTTGCATACGGATGATGCGATCCACGAGCCGCCTTCCACCGGGCATTGCGGCAGAGTGGAATCGCCGAGCTTGACGCTGACGTTTTCGATCGGCAGGCCGAGCATGTCGGCGGCCACTTGGGCCATGATCGTGTAGGTCCCAGTGCCGATATCGGAGGCGGCGGTCGCCACTTCCGCATGCCCGTTCGCGGTCAGCACGATGCGGACTGTGGCCGGCATTTGCAGCGCTTCCCAGACGCCCGACGCCATGCCCCAGCCGACCAGTTCGCCGCCGTCCCGCATCGATCGGGGCTCCGCGCTGCGCTTGTCCCAGCCGAACGCGTCGGCGCCCTGCCGGTAGCATTCGCGAAGTTGCTTGCTGGTGTAGGGAAGGTCCTCGCCCTGATCACGCTCGGAATAACATTGCAGCCGGAGTTGCACCGGATCGGTCTTCAGGGCGATGGCGAGTTCGTCCATCGCGCATTCCAGCGCATAAACGCCCGTCGCAGCGCCTGGCGCCCGCATGTCGCAGGATGTCGGCAGATCGAGCTTCACCAGCCTGTGCTCGAACTTCGCGTTCGGACTCTTGTAGAGCAGATTGCCCCAGCCGGTATCGTTGCGCGCGAACTCCTCGAACTGCGAGGTCGCGGCGATGCATTCATGTTGCATTGACTCGAGCATGCCGCCGCTGTTTGCAGCGAGCGCAAGCCGTTCGATGCTCGCCGGCCGGTAACCGAGCGCATACATCTGCGCCCTCGTCAGCATGACGCGAACGGGGCGTTTCAGCGCCCGCGCTCCCAGCACCGCCAGCACGACCTGGTATTGCGGGCGCAAGCCGGCGCCAAAACCGCCGCCCATATAGGGCGACATGACGCGAACTGCGCCCGTTTGCAACTCGAACACCTTGCAAAGATATTGCTGGACGTTCTGCACGCCTTGCGTCTTGTCATAGACAGTGAGCTGGCCGTCCTCCTCCCAGATCGCGGTCGAGGCAAACAATTCCATTGGATTGTGATGCTCGGTCGGAATGAAATACTCGGCTTCAAGGCGCATCGCCGCGGACGCGAATGCCTTCTCGGCATCGCCGCGCGGTTTCGCCGGTATATCGATAGCGAACGACCTGGCGCGCTCGGCGTGCAGGTCAGTGACGTGCGGCTCCTGCTGGTAGTCAATCCTGACCCGCGAGGCGGCGACGCGCGCGGTTTCCCAATCTTCCGCCAGCACCAGCGCGACCGGCTGTCCGGTGAAGAGGATCCTGTCGTCGTAGAGTGGACGGTACGGCGAGCCCTTTTCCGGCGCGACTTCGTCCTTGTAGGCCTCATCCTTGCCGGCCATCGGCGGCCGATTTTCATGGGTGAGCACATCGATCACGCCGGCAATGGCCAGCGCGCCGCTGGTGTCAATGCGCGCGATCCGCCCCTTCGGGATGGTCGATTCGACGACATAGCCGTGGACGAGGCCGGCAACGTTGAACTCGCCGGCATATTTGGCTTCGCCCGTGACCTTGGCCCGGCCGTCGACGCGGGATGTCGCTGTTCCGATATAGCTTGCCATGGCGGTTACCGAATTCTCTTGTCGGATATCGATTGCGGCGTGCCGCGCGCAGCCTGATCGAGCGTTCGCATGATCGCTCGCCGTGCCAGTCCGATCTTGAAGTCGTTATGTCCGAAGCCCCTGGCGCCGCGCAGCAGGATATCCGCGGCCTGCGCAAATGCGCCTGCGCCGGCGGGCTGGCCGCGCAGGGCGGTCTCGGCCGCCGAACTGCGCCATGGTTTGTGCGCCACGCCGCCCAGCGCCAGTCGCGCGTCCCTGATCGTGCCGCCGTCAAGCTCGAGCGCCGCCGCGACCGATACCAATGCAAAGGCATAGGACAGGCGATCGCGGATCTTCAGGTAGGAATAGTTGGCGCTAAAGCCCTTCGCCGGAAGCTCGATGGCGGTGATGATCTCATCGAACTCCAAATTGGTGTCCCGCTGCGGCGTGTCGCCCGGCAGGCGGTGGAAATCCGAAAACGCAATGCTGCGTGATCCGGCCGGGCCTGTGACATGCACGATTGCCTCCAGCGCGGCCAACGCTACGCACATGTCGGAGGGATGCGTGGCGATGCAGGATTCGCTCGTTCCGAGGATCGCATTGATGCGATTGACGCCGCCGACCGCCGAGCAGCCGCTGCCCGGCTCACGCTTGTTACACGGCGTCGCCGCATCGTAGAAATAGAAGCAGCGCGTCCGCTGTAACAGGTTGCCGCCCGTCGAGGCCATGTTGCGCAACTGCTGCGATGCGCCGGCAAGGATCGAGCGTGAAAGCAGCGGATAGCGCTGTTCGATCAGTGGATGGTAGGCAAGGTCGGTATTCGGAACCAATGCCCCGATCAGAACGCCTCCCGTCGCGGTCTCCTCCACATTCCTCAGCGGAAGGCGCGAGATGTCGATGAGCCGGGTCGGCGTCGCGACGTCATATTTGATCAGGTCGATGAGATTGGTTCCGCCTGCGATGAATCTCGCCGACGGATCCGCGGCGACCTGCTTGATGGCATCGGCGACGTCGGTGGCGCGCGTGTATTGAAACGGGATCATGATCGCTCCATCGCCTGCTGGATCGCTGCCACGATGTTCGGATAGGCGCCGCAGCGGCAGATGTTGCCGCTCATCAGTTCGCGAATTTCGTCGGCCGTCTTTGCCTTGCCTTCGGTGATCAGCCCGGCGGCGGAGCAGATCTGTCCCGACGTGCAATAGCCGCATTGAAATGCATCGTGATCGATGAAGGCCTGCTGCAGCGGATGCAGTTCGCCGTCGCGCGCAAGGCCCTCGATGGTGGTGATTTCCGCGCCTTCCTGCATTACCGCCAGCGTCAGGCAGGAATTGATCCGGCGTCCGTCGACGAGCACAGTGCATGCGCCGCATTGGCCGTGGTCGCAGCCCTTTTTGGTTCCGGTCAGGTCAAGATGGTCGCGCAAGGCGTCCAGAAGCGTTGTCCAAGGTGCGACCAGGAGTTTGGCCGGCTTGCGGTTGACGCTCAGTGCCACCTGAATCTTGTCCGGCACGGCGACACGCCCTGCCGGCGCTGCTGTCTCCGAATGCGTCATTCTTGTTCTCCGCCTGTTCTGGTGCCTCGGGCGATAAGTCAACGCGTCGCTACAGTGGCGATCACCGGGCCGCTTGTCTCGGACAAAGCCGCTTGTCTCGGACAAAAAAGAGGCATGGATTCGGAAGCCGCTCCCCAGCCTCTACAACCAGCTCGATCGCGGAAGGTTCAGAGCGGATGCGATATGCGTATGCCGGATGGGAACAGCCGTGTGGATGCATGTTCTGCCAAACTTCAGTGACGCGTGCATGCCGGCCGTTCACAGGCCATTTTCCGGTCAGCGCTGCCGTCCGCGATCGCGCGCGAAGTTACCACGGCCCTTTCCACCAAGATCGTGCGGGGCGCAAGCACGGGTCGCTCCAGGATTCAGGCGTCCGCCCGATACCGGCGGACCGCATCTTCGTCCCACTCCAGCCCGATGCTAGGTGCGTCGGGGATATGGAGCAGCCCGTCGCGAATTTCGTACGGCTTTCGCAGGATCGGGTCCGCCCAATCCTGCCATTCCAGCCAATGCGCCGTTTCGGTCACGCGCATCACGTGGGCCGCAACTTCAGGGTAGAGATGCGTCGACATCGGGGTCCCCCACGCGCCTGCGATGGCGGCGGCACGCAGCCAGCCGGTTACCCCGCCGATGCGCATGAAATCCGGCATGACGAGATTACACGCCCTTGCCTGCAGCGCCGCGTGCAGGGCACGAGGGCCGTAAAAATTCTCGCCGATCTGGATCGGAGTGTCGATCTCGGCGGTGAGCTGCGTGTAGCCGTCGAGATTGTCGTAGACGATCGGCTCCTCGATCCAGGCCAGCCCCTGATTGTCCAGCATGTGACAGCGCTGCAGTGCTTCACCAAGATTCAGACCCTGGTTGAAGTCGGCCATCAGCTCCATATCCTCGCCGACGGCGCCACGCACGGCTTCGATGGCTGCAATATCGTCGCGCGGTCGGTCGCGGCCGAGCCGTATCTTCAATGCGGCAAAGCCGCCCTCGTCGCGAAGCTCGATGGCATCTGAGGCAAGTTGCTCTGGCGGCTGCAGCCACAGGCCGTTGCTGTTATAGGCTTTCACCGGTCCGACCGTGCCGCCGAGCAGCACGCATAGCGGCACGCCTCTCGCCCTTGCAAGCGCATCCCATGCCGCCATGTCCAATCCGGAAACCGCAATCATCGATTGCCCTTCATAACCGACGAAATGCAGCGACTTTCGCGCGAGCTCATAC
>JAEZEU010000514.1 GCA_023432885.1 Pseudomonadota bacterium
CGCGCCGATTCCTTCGATTCCGATTCGTTCTTTGCGAACGAAATGGAGTCAGATGCAGAACATCTCCGCACCGCGAGCGATGAGGCAACGGATTTCCTCCGCGAAGAGCAAAGTGCCATCATCCTGATTCGCGCGGCGTCAAGATTTGACACAATGATGTGTCAGTGCATGCTCGCATGATGCGTCGGTTCAAAAATGCGCGGCTCGCGCGGATGAGCAGCGGACATTATTGCGTGATACGCGACCTCGGTCTGGTGAAGGGCGGGAAGGGGTTGCGGCACCACGAGGTCGTGCTCGATCTCTCCTGGCGCGGACTCTGGCGCGGGGCGCTGAAATCTGCAAAATCGGCGTTGCGGTATCGAGGCGAGTGGACGGAAGTTTCCGCAGAAGAAGGAGCGAGCGAGCCGGCGCTCGCAACGCAAGCAAGCCGCATCCCGCGCACCTAGCATCCCGCACGCCTAGCCTGCCGGCAGACGCGGTCCGGCTCAGGCCTTCACATCGACGTAGTCATCACCCGACTTGGTTTCCTTGACCAGGGCTACTCGAGCCTGGTTCTGGCGAAACTCGGCCAGAGTCTGGCGCTCTGCTTCGTTCCTTGCGCCGAGGATGTTCAACACGTCTTCCTGGATGATGCGCGGCGGGGCCTTTTCCGCCTGATCGGCAACGAGTTGGACCCGGGCCTGCGTCACCGCGTGGGGTACGGGGTATACGAGCATGGCACGACACCTCCTGATCCGTAGAATTACCGATACGCATTTACGCTTTGTAAACAGGTTGGGTTAACGACACGGGCTTCGCCAGGGAACCGCCAGCGCCTCCCCGCGTTGCCAGTGCGGGTGACGGAGATGACGGCGATGCGCAAGGCGACGCGCAAGATCCTGGCGCTTTTGGACGACGAGCAGCGCGAAGCCTTGCTTGAACTCGCCGATTTCGGCCTTGCTGCCTGCCTCGCCGGTCTCATCGTGGCCATGCTGAAAGGCACGGTCGATTTCGTCGCGCTCTTCCTTTGAGCTTCGCCGCGGCGCGAAGCTAACGGACCGTTACTCCGCAAGGGAAACTGCTATTCAGTTAGGTTAAGGACGGGATTGCGTTGCGCGCGGTGCGCCTTGCGCTAGGTCATGGGTGCAGGAAGTTCAGCCATGGTCCCTTCGCTTAACAATTTCCCTTCGTTTCACAACGCGGACAGGCCGACCTATCGCCGTGTGATGGCGATGGGCCTGTTGTTTTGTGCGGCTTTCGTGTTCGTCAGCCTGTCCCTGCGCGCGCCCCCCGAAAGCGACCGCGTGCTGGTCAAGGCTGATCGCCTCGTTCGCACCGCAGGCGGGGCGCAGAATGCCAACTGACGCGCGATCCGGCATGGCTCGCCTCGCCGACGCCGGGAAGACAGGTTAAGCGTCGCGTACAGCAGACCCCATCGCGCCTAGATAGCGCAGGCGAATTCGTTCCGCACATTACGTTCATTCAAGCAGCGCGCCGCGACAATGCAGGTTTGCGGGAACAGCAGGGCGCGCAGCGTGTTATTCTGATGCACTGAGTGGAGGAGGTTGCAATGAAAAAGACGCTGGCAACACTGGCTACCGTCGGACTGGTCGGCGCAGCCGCCGTTGCGGCTCCGGCGCCCGCCGAGGCTCGGTACTATCGGCACTATGGACCGGGACTTGGGTTTGGCCTGGCTGCGGGTGCGTTGATCGCCGGTGCGGCTGCTGCGAGTGCTTATCCCTACTACGGTCCGTACGGCTATTACGGTTACGGCCCGCGGTACTACGCGCCGGGTTACGCCTATTACGGCGGACCAGCGTATTATCCGCGGCGGCACTACTACCGCCACTATCATCGCTGGTAATTGAAAACGAAAAAGTCCGGAGCGTTGCTCCGGGCTTTTTTATGGCCGGGCGTTGCAGTCCGGCTTGAGTTCCGGGCGATCGGTCAGTTCCAGGTGACCCGCTTGTTGAAGCCGTCCCAAGCGCTCGAAAGTGTCGCGGCATAGTACTCCTCGCGCTCCCTCTCGAATTTCTTCTGAGTGGCGCGGAATCTTGCGACGCGCGCTGCGATCTCTTCGCGCTCGCGTGCCATCCACTCCTTCTTTTCGTTCATCCTGCAATCCCTGTTTGAGTCGCTGGCTCGACATTGGCTGCGGCGATTAGGGCGCGATTTTGAAATCACGATCGCAGGATTGTGGCGCGGTCGCATGATCGTGGAAAAATCAAACGTCGTGGATAAAACGCATGCCGTTGTTGTCGCTTGCGTAGCTTCCCGTTAGCGAGAACCGGCTAACGGGAGGCATCACATGGCAAAGATCGATCTGGACTCTATGAGTATCGAGGAACTCGTCGCCTTGCGCGACCGCATCGGCGAGAAGGTCACCGAAAAGGTTGCTGCGCGCCAGGCGGAGCTCGAGGCGGAACTGGCGAAGCTTTCGCAATATGGCAAGCCCGCGAAGAAGGCCGCGCCGGCGGCGAAGGCGAAGAAGGCCGACGAAGTGCTGACGCCGCAGGAGCCGCCGGCTGCTGACGAGGCCGCGTAGACCTCCTTGTCTCGGGACGACTGGCAATCGGTTGGGGCGTGGCTATAGTGGCTGCGCCCTTTTTGCATTGAGGTTCGCCCAGTGATCGCAAAGGATCTGCACAGCGGCGTCGAACGGCTCGGCGAGATGATCGCGGAAGCTTCGATCATTGTGCCCTTCACCGGCGCCGGCATCTCCACCGAATGCGGCATCCCCGACTTCCGCTCGCCCGGCGGCATCTGGACCCGCAACCGGCCGATTCCGTTCGACGAGTTCGTCGCCAGCCAGGAGGCGCGCGATGAGTCCTGGCGGCGGCGGTTCGCCATGGAGGCGACTTTCGCAGCCGCAAAGCCGGGGCGGGGACACCGAGCGCTCGCTTCCCTTTACCGGGCGGGCAAGACGCCGGCGATCATCACCCAGAACATCGACAACCTGCACCAGGCATCCGGCTTCGAGCCCGGTGACGTCATCGAGTTGCACGGCAACACCACCTATGCGCGCTGCATCGGCTGCGGGAAATCCTATGAACTTCAATGGGTGAAGGCGCGCTTTGACGAGCAAGGCGGGGCGCCCGACTGCGTCGCTTGCGAGGAGCCAGTCAAAACCGCAACGATCTCGTTCGGTCAGGCCATGCCGGAAGACGAAATGCGCCGCGCCACCGAACTTGCGCAGGAATGCGATCTGTTCCTCGCCATCGGCTCGTCGCTCGTGGTGTGGCCGGCGGCCGGATTTCCGCTGATGGCAAAACGCAATGGCGCGAAACTGGTGATCATCAACCGTGAGCCGACCGAGCAGGACGACATTGCCGATCTCGTGTTGCGCTACGACATCGGCGAGACGCTCGGACCCTTTGTGGGAAATTGAAGGCGGAATCTGATTCGCGCCTGTGCAACCTGTTCATAGTTCCTCACCAAATAGTTTTTTGGCTATGCGCCGCAGGCGGGAGTGTTATCGTGGATCCGAAAGATTCGCGCGGCGTTGTCATGAGTTCTCATGGAAATGGGGTGCGCGTTCGGTGTGGCTATTGGGGTGCGCACCGACAACGAGGTGTGGGGTTCCGGGGTCATGGGGTCGGACGGATTTGAGTCCAAGAAGCTCGGCGTGCCGCCAGGCGGGGCGGGAGGCAACCGGCTTGGACCGGCGAGCGAATTCCAAGGCAGCGCGACGCGCGATCCGGCCCTCGACGCATTCTCCGGTCTCGGCGACGCCGCAGCCAATCTCGTCGAAATCTCCGGCGTCATCAAATGGTTCGACGCCTCCAAGGGCTACGGCTTCATCGTGCCCGACAACGGCTGGCCGGACGTGCTCCTGCACGTTACCGTGCTGCGGCGCGACGGCTATCAGACTGCCTATGAAGGTGCTCGCGTGGTGGTTGAATGCGTGCAGCGCGCCAAAGGGTACCAGGCCTTCCGCATCGTATCGATGGATGAGTCGACCGCGATCCATCCGGCGCAAATGCTGCCGCCCCGGACTCATGTCACGGTCACACCGACCTCGGGGCTGGAGCGGGCGCAGGTCAAATGGTTCAACCGCCTGCGCGGCTTCGGTTTCCTGACCTGCGGCGAAGGCACGCCCGATATCTTCGTGCACATGGAAACGCTCCGGCGCTTCGGCATGACCGAGCTGCGTCCCGGCCAGTATGTACTGGTCCGCTTCGGGCCGGGTTCCAAGGGCATGATGGCCGCGGAAATCCATCCCGAGACCGGGCCGTCGGCGCTGTCGTCCCACTAAGCGATTGGTATCTGACGCAATTGTGAGCCTTGCCGCGCCGCGGGAAGCTCTGGCCACAGCCGTGATCTCCGGGTTAGGTTGACCGCCATTCCTGTGGGCTGACCCGAGCGTTTCCCGATGATTTCAGTTCGAAATACCGATGGGCGCGCCATGCGCCTTTTGCTGGCCGCCGCCTTGGTTGTCGTGTGCGCTCTTTGGGCGGACACGCTGGCGCGGGCTGCCAGTTTCAGCACGCTCGAGATCGCCACCAAGTCCGGCGTGCATATGTTCTCGGTCGAGATGGCGACGACCGAGGAGGAGAAGCAGAAGGGGCTGATGTACCGGAAGGAATTGGCCGACGGCAAAGGCATGCTGTTCGACTTCTCGCCGGAGCAGCAGATCTCGATGTGGATGAAGAACACCTATATTTCGCTCGACATGATCTTCATCCGTGCCGACGGCCGCATCCTGCGGATCGCTGAGAACACCGAGCCGGAATCGACCAGGATCATCTCGTCCGGGGGGCCTGCCCGGGCTGTCCTCGAAGTGCCCGCCGGCACGGCGCGAAAATACGGCATCGCGCCGGGGGACCGTGTGTCCCACCCCTTATTTGGCAAGCGCTGAGGCCGGCATTCCGCCTTGATGGCCGCCGATGAAGCGTGTAGCTCTTGCCCGGGCGGGATCGAAGGGGTCGCGCTCCAGCAGGTACAAATCGGGGTATAGCGCAGCCTGGTAGCGCGGCAGTTTTGGGTACTGCAGGTCGTTGGTTCGAATCCAGCTGCCCCGACCACACACTCAGGGCATCCCGTCTACGACGGTCCGGTGTCCTCTGAATCTCTCTTCACGACATCCGCATCGTCTCCTTCTCTGATCTTCGCGACCGGCAGCCGCCAGCCGTGCCTGATCGCCATGACGCGAAGCGAGAAGCATGAAATCAGACCGACCACCATGACCGGAGCGTCGGGCAACCGCAGCATGTGCCCGATCACCACGATGGCCGCCGCGGCCAGGGCTGCGACGGCATAGAGCTCGGCGCGCAGGACCGTGGGAATTTCGGCCAGCAGCACGTCTCGTACCATTCCGCCGCCGATCCCGGTCACCACGCCGAGCGATATCGCCATGAGCGGGTTCAGCCCGTGAGCCAATGCCTTCGACGAGCCGGAGACCGCGAACAGCGCAAGACCTGCGGCGTCGAAAATGAGGATCGAATTCGACATCCGGACGATCAGGCGCGAAAAGTAGAAGGTGAGGATGCCGGCCAGGATGGATACGCCGAGATATCGCCAGTCCTGGACTGCGCCGGGAGGAACGGCTCCGATCAGGAGGTCACGGGTAATGCCGCCGGAATTTCCGGCCGCGAATGACAAGACCAGAACCCCGAACAGATCGAGCTCTCGCTTGGCTCCCGCCAATGCTCCGCTGAGCGCAAACACGAAGGTGCCCGTCAGATCAAGCACGATCGGAACATTCATGGCGCGGGCCTTCCTGGAGTCAGGTCGTGGCTATGGCCGGTAACCAGGCGCGGACGGCGGCGAGCGCTTCTACGCCGGTCTGCAACGTCGGATGAAGGACCGGCGCGAATCTCGGACTGTGGTTCACCGGAAGATCGTTGATCCGGTTCGCCTCCTTGGCCTTCGCATATGTCTGCGGATCGGTGCCGCCAACAAACCAGAAGACGGACGGCACATGCCATTCGGATCCGAACGATCCGAAATCCTCGCTGGCAGGAGCGGGTCCCGTCACCCGGACGCGCTCCGCTCCGAAATGTTGGCGAAAGGCGTCCGCCACTCGTTTGGTGGCATCCTGGTTGTTCACGTTGAGCGGGTACTGATCGATGGTCGTGATTTCCGGCGGCCGAGGCGCGCCCGAAGCCGCTGCTTCGGCATTGGCGATCCGTTCGATCGCGGCCAGGACGCGCTCGCGCACGCCGGCATCGAAGGTGCGGACATTCAGCTTGATGATCGCCTCGTCAGGAATGACGTTTTCCTTGGTCCCCGCCTGCAGGACACCCACTGTCAAAACGGCGGCTTCGGCAGAAGCCACCTCGCGTGACACGATCGTTTGCAGGCGCATCACGGTCGAGGCGGCCATGATGACGGGATCGATACTGGCCTGCGGCATCGAGCCGTGCGCGCCGCGCCCGAACAGGCGGATCTGCAGGCTGTCCGCCGCCGACGTGATCGCACCGGGACGCCCGGCCACCGTGCCCGAGGGACCGACCATCACATGCTGGCCGAGGATCACGTCGGGTTTGGGAAAGCGTTCGAACAGTCCGTCCGCAATCATGGCTTTTGCGCCTTCTCCCGTTTCTTCCGCGGGCTGGAAGACGGGCATCAGCGTGCCGTGCCAGGACGCGCGCGCTTCGGCCAGCAGCTTGCTGGCGCCTGCCAGCCACGTAACATGCATGTCGTGGCCGCACATGTGCGAGACAGGAACCGTATTCCTTCTCGGTCGGTCGCTGTCGCGGTGCTTGCATAGGGAAGTCCTGTCGCTTCCTGGATCGGCAGCGCGTCCATGTCGGCGCGCAGCATGACGGTAGGGCCGTCGCCATTGCGGAGCAGACCCACGACGCCAGTTTTGCCGATTCCCGTCGTCACCTCATATCCGGCCGCCCGCAGCCGATCGGCGGCGAGACCTGATGTGCGCGTTTCCTGCATCGAGAGTTCAGGATGAGAATGCACGTCTTTATAGAGAGCCTCCAGATCGGGCAGGAGCCCATCGAGGTCGCGCAGTGCGGGATCAGAAGAAGCGGCCTGATTGTTGGCCATGAGTCAGCCCCTTCGGTTGAGGGCATATCGATGGCTTTGGCGGCCGGATCTGAACGCGCTGGATCATGCAAGGTTCCTCAAGCGACGACCTTGGTCTGGCCGTCGTGTCTCGCCTATTCCGCGGCTGTCGTCGCGATACTGGCATTTCCCTCCAGAACCGCAGCCAACGCGTCGTCGACCCGCTCAAGCCAGATGAACTGCAACTTTTCGCGGGCGCTCGTCGGGATATCGTCAAAATCGCGCCGATTCCTGGCGGGCAGCATCACGCGGGCGAGACCCGCAGCTGCTGCCGCCACGACTTTCTCCTTGATGCCGCCGACCGGCAGGACCAGGCCGCGCAAGGAAATCTCCCCGGTCATCGCTGTATCGCTGCGCACCGTGCGCTGGGTGAGCAGCGAGGCCAGCGCGGTGAACATCGCAACGCCGGCGCTCGGCCCATCCTTTGGTGTTGCGCCGGCGGGGACGTGGACATGAATGTCGTTGGTCTCAAACAGCGCGGCATCGATACCGAGCTGCGGTGCGCGATTCTTCACTAGGGTCAGGGCGGCCTGCACGCTTTCGCGCATGACCTCGCCGAGCTGGCCGGTGAGGATCAGCCTTCCCTTGCCGGGCATTCGCGAGGCTTCAATAAAGAGAATGTCGCCGCCGACGGGTGTCCACGCCAGCCCGGTTGCGACGCCCGGGATGCTGGTGCGCATGGCGATCTCGTTTTCGTACCGGGGAGGGCCGAGCAGGGGGGCAAGGTCTTTTGCCGCGAGCTGAACACGTTCGGCACTGCCTTCGGCGATCTGGACCGCCACGTTGCGCAGCGCCCTGCCGATCTCTCGCTCGAGGTTGCGAACGCCGGCCTCGCGGGTGTAGCTGCGGATGATAAGCCTGAGGGCGTCTGGATCGATTTCGGCTTGCTCAGGCTTGAGCCCGTTGGCCTCGAGTTGGCGGCGAACCAGATAGCGCCGAGCGATCTCGAGCTTTTCGTCTTCGGTGTACCCGGCGAGACTGATGACCTCCATCCGGTCCAGCAGGGGGCCGGGAATGGAGTCGAGCATGTTGGCGGTGGTGAGAAACACCACCCGCGACAGATCAAAGGGAACGCCGAGATAGTTGTCGCGGAAAGTGGCGTTCTGTTCGGGATCCAGCACTTCGAGCATCGCGGCAGAGGGATCGCCCTGAATGCCACGACCCATCTTGTCGATCTCATCGAGCATCATCACGCAATTGCGGGCGCCCGCCTTCTTGATCGCCTGTATGATGTTGCCGGGCAGGGCGCCGATATAGGTGCGGCGATGCCCGCGGATCTCCGCCTCGTCATGGACGCCGCCGAGGCTGACGCGCACGAAGGGACGCCCCATCGCTCGTGCAATGGATTGGCCCAATGAAGTCTTGCCTACGCCGGGCGGACCAACGAAGCAGAGAATGGGGGCCTTGCCGCCCGGCGCGAGCTTCCTGACGGCGAGATATTGGATGATCCGGATCTTGATCTTCTCCAGACCATAGTGATCCTCGTCCAGTATTCGCCTCGCTTCGGCGATGTCGATGGGCTTCTCCTCGGGCAGGCTCCAGGGAAGTTCGATCAGCCAGTCGAGATAGCTCCGCACCATCCCGGCTTCGGCTGCACCATCCGGCATCCGTTCATAGCGACGAAGCTCCTTTCGTGCCTGAGTTTCCGCTTCGGTTGGCATGCTGGCCTTGGAGATGGCCTCGTTCAGCTCGGCGACCTCCTGAACCTTCCCGTCACCCTCGCCGAGCTGGCGCTGAATGGTCGCCATCTGCTCGCGCAGGATCGCTTCTCTCTGGCGTTGATCGAACGTGGCCTTGGTCTGTTGTCCGATCTCCCGGCTGAGCCGAAGCACCTCAATGCGCTCGGCCAGGTGGCGCGAAACCTTCTCCATGCGAACTGTAAGGTCGATCGTCTCGAGAATTTCCTGCTTTTCCGACGGCTTGATGTCCATGTATGCCGTTGCGAGGTCGGCAAGCGCCGCGGCCGAGGTCGTGCCTTGCAGGAGATCGATCAATTCCTGTGGCACCTGTGGCAGCAGCTGCGCTGCCTCGATGGCTTGGCGCTTCAGATTGAGGAAACGTGCCTCGATCTCCGGCGAAGTGGTGGTGGGCTCCGGTATGTGAAGCACACGCGCTACCGGATAGGGCGTGCCGGGAATGAAATCCTGGACGCGCATTCGCTGCGTGCCCTGACAGACGATATGATGGCTGTCATCTGCAGCGGTGATGTAGCGAACGATGTTGGCGACCGTGCCCACCCGGTACAGATCGTCAGGCCCAGGGTCGGTCGATTCCGGATCACGCTGAAGCAGAATGCCGATCTGCCGTTGTTCGCGCATCGCCTGCTGCGCGGCGGCGATCGATTTCGATCGTCCTATGGTGATCGGGATCACGACGCCCGGAAACAGAACCGTGTTTCGGACTGCCACGATGATAAGCGCGTCACCGGGAATTGGGAACGACGGACCGGGAGACGACGCGGAGGCCTGATCCGGTGCTACCGTTTCGTTGTCAGTGGACATGGCCAACTCTCAGATGGTTTTCGCAAGGCGCAGGCCGACACAGCCGTACGCGGCAAAGCGGCTGATCGCATAGCGGCCCGACGGTAGCGGAATGCGGCGTTCAAAGCGCCCTTGAGGCAATTCGAGGCGGAGAATGCGCGCATCGCGCAGTTCCGGCGGGAAGGCGCGGCGTCCGCTGACGACGAGCGTTCCGTTGTCGAGCAGCGCGTTGACCTCGTCGGGGTTGACCCCGGGCAGGGCGATCAGAATGAGAATTTCACGATCGGTCTCCAGCACATCGATGGGCGGCTCCCAGCAGGGCTCTCGCGCTTCCACCGGTGGCCGCAGATGCAGGAACTGGCGGTGCAGCCGTTCGGCCCGCGCGAGCGTCTCGATCGCCTCGGACAGCATCCAGTTGACTGGATCATTCGCCGGCATCGCCGCTTCTCCATTCATCGATACCAAGGACAACGTCCGCTGCCGATGCCGTGAGTTCACCGGATCACGGGATAAGTCGCGGTAGTATATGGGGTTCCGAAGCAAGTCTGCCCCTCGAATCTGCGTGATCCGCTTGAAATCCGACGACATAGGTTAAGGTCGGAAAGAGCCAGATCTGCGGTGCAAGATACGCTGCCGCCGCTAACCCACCCAGGAGTGCGCCCATGCGACCCTACATCATCTGCCACATGGGCACGTCCATCGACGGCCGTTTGCATCCCAGCCGATTTACTTCGGCCGCAGCGGGCGTGCCGTCCGCCGTCCTGCGCGGGCACTATGAAAGGATCCATGAGCGCTTTGAGGCCGATGGCTGGATCGTCGGCCGCAAAACCATGAGCGAAATGGCCAAGGGCGCAGAACGAGCGGCCATCAATGCGCCAAAGCTGGCTCGCGAGGCCTATGTCGGCAATCGCAACGGCCGCAAACTCGCGATCGGGATAGATCCGTCGGGCCGCGTACATTACGGCAAAGACAATGTGGGGGGTGACCATGCCGCGGCGGTTCTCGGCGAGCAGGTATCTGATGCTCATCTCGCAGAACTGCGCGCGGACGGCGTGTCTTACGTGTTTGCCGGCTTCGGTGGCGATGACCTGGCCGGCGCCATGGAGCGCATCGCCGCGATCTTCGGCGCGAGAAAGCTGCTGCTCGAGGGCGGCGGAAGCATCAATGGCGCCTTCCTCAAGCACAAGCTGATCGACGAATTCAGCACGTTGATCTTTCCGGCCGTGGATGGTGTCGCCGGAACGCAAAGCATCGTCGACTATCACGGCGCGGAGGGCGATCGTCCTGGCGCCGGGCAGGCGCTCCGGCTGACGCACTGCGAGACGCTTGAAGGCGGAATGGTCTGGCTGCGCCACGTCGTGGAGCCGGCACCGAGTTGAGCCAGCTCTCAGTTCGCAGCAGGCTCCGGCTTGCATTTTGTTGTCTGAAGCCGGCTGACCGATCAAATTACCAAGTCAAGTCAGTCGGGTATTTGGAAGCCTTCAGATCATGCTGGAGCCGTCGGGCCATGGTCGCGCGAGCAGTTGTACCTTGCCCACCAGTCCGCGATCGCCTTTGCGATTTCGTCCCAGAGCGGGGTAGGCAGGTCGGGCACGGCGATCCGAACCAGATAACGATCGCCGGACGTGTCGTGAAACCATTCGGTCGCGGCAAAATCAAAACCGAAACTGCCGGCGTGCCGTATCGGCATGCCTCTGCTTGCGAGCTCGGCGCTCAGCTCCTCGGCCAGTTGCCGTGCCTGGCTTTCATCCAGCGCCCTTTTCGGCACCAGCGTGTGATAAAGTCCGTGCGCGAAATGCACCGCCGGCGAGGAGCCGGCGAGCATCTTGGCAAAATAGCGCGCGGTCCGTCGGCTGTTGCGCAAGATGCATGCGACACGACGGTCCGCAAGCACCCGATAGTTGGAATTTCCCGCAAAGGGCGGGAAGTGTGCCGGCAGCGCGGCGCCGCCGAACAGGCGCACCGCTTGACGCGTCTCATCGGCAAGAGCCCTCGTCAGTTCGCGCTTCTCGCTCTTGCCGGGCTGATTGGCGCCAACGAAGACCGCGGAGCCGAGCCGGCCATACTCGACGCCCAGTGAATCCAGCTTCGTATGGCTGCGTACCAGCACAACCGGGAAGCCGTATCGCCGGGCCCATCTCAGCACCCGGCCGATCCGTCCGGAGCCGCTTGAAAAGCAGGTCGTGTCGAAAATGACGAGATCGAGGCGCGGCGAAGGGCAACGCATCGTGGCCTCGATGCCGTGCGAAGGCGTGCTCGTATCCAGCAGCAAGATGCGATGCTTGTTGCCGGGCGTCGCAAGATCGGCGACGGGATTGGTGAGGTGAACGGGCCGCAGATGGCGAGCGTGGCTTTCGATCAGCTCCAGGGTTTCTCCGTAGGAGCCGGGCAGCACCATGATGTCCGCCGAGGGCAAGAATTTCGCAGAGGCAAACAAGAGCGCGGATATCGCCGACATGCCGGACGAGGTGTAGATCGTGTCGTGCCACGCCGGGTGCTCGAAGGCATAAAACGATGGCCCCCGCACTTCGAGATCGGCGCGCTGATAATCGTAGCTAAACTCAAATGGTCCGGTTCGCACCTTCCCGGGATGGGCCCAGGCCGTTTCGGTGAGGGTCCAATCCTCGATCTCGTGCTCGGCCCTCAGGGCCGCGGACAGCCAGAATTTCTGCTTAATGACTTCTGCCGGGGAGTTCGGACGCGACAGCGTCAAGGGTGAGTTCAGGCAAGTATTGAGCAGAGATATTTCCTGGGACTTTCTCTCCAGATATGCGTCGAATGTTTCCATGCGCAGGTCTTGCAGCTCCTGTAGAACCAACGCCTGGAAGCTCATCTGGTTGCGAGGTCGGCTATCGCGATCCGAACCATTTGGTCAGCGCATCGACGAGGCCTTTGCCGGTTTCGTCTCCCACCCACGCCACGTATCCATCCGGCCTGATCAGGACAGCGGAGGGCGCGGTGACAGCGCCGAGGACGGGAAGCTCCCATGCGCCGGCATATTTGGCGTCCACCAGCCGGACCCGATCGGCCCATGGTGTGATGATGAGGTGGCCGGGCTCACCAAAATTGAGCAGGACTCCTCGGGCATCGTGGAGCAAGGTGAACGTCCGTAACTGACCGGTGCAGGTGATCAGGTCCAGATCGGGCATGCGGCGGCCGAGCAGGGGATGGCCGTCGCCGAAGTCATAGCCGACATCCAGGCCGGTCATCATCCCTGCGATCCGCTTGCGCGGCTCGTCCATGCGGAGGATTTCAGAGGTGATCTCGCGCAAGGCGTCGGTGCGATCATCGGCACGCAGAAGAGCCACTTGCGCCATCGTATTGCGCAAGACGGCGGCGGCGACGGGGTGCCGCTCGGCATGGTAGGTGTCGAGCAGGCTTTCCGGCGATGTGTTCTTCACGACCTGCGCCAGCTTCCAGCCGAGGTTCACGGCATCCTGCAGGCCGATGTTGAGGCCTTGCCCCCCCGTCGGGTAGTGCACGTGTGCGGCGTCGCCGGCAAGCAGCACGCGGCCGCTGCGGTAGGACGCCGCCTGGCGCGCCATATCGGTGAATCGCGAAATCCAGGTGGGGCGGTGGAGTCCGTAATCCGTCCCGTATGCGGCGATGAGCGCCTCGCTGAGATCGCGAAGGGTGGGCTCGCCGGTCCCGCCGACGCGCCTTTCGGTGATGAGAAGCCGCACCGTTCGCCCATCCTCCATCCGGCTGAGCGAATGGATGCCATGCGCGTTGCGGCGCAGGCCCCATTGCGGCTCCTCGGACAATTCGGCCTCGGCGATCAGGTGGCTGACGGTCGGATCCCACCCCGGGAAGTCGATGCCGGCGGCTTTGCGGACCACGCTGCGTCCGCCGTCACAGCCGACGAGATAGTCCGCCCTCAGCGCGGGGTTGCCGGACAATTCGACATCAACGCCGCTGTCGTCCTGCCCAAAGCCAGTCACTTCGCATCCGCGATAGAATGGCACCGAGAGCTCGTCGACCCAGCCGGCGAGGATGCGTTCGATGTGCTTCTGCCCCAGCGCGAGAAGATAATTGTGCCGCGTGGGAAAGTCGCTGATGTCGAGCGGGAGCCAGGCGAAGCCCGCGCTTTGGCTCGTCTCTCCCTGCGAGAGGAAACGATCGGCAATGCCGCGCTGGTCGAGGACTTCTATCGAACGTGAATGCAGGCCGCCGGCGCGCGAGCCGTCGAGGTCCTGGCTGGGACGCCGCTCGACAATGGCAACGTCGATGCCTGCCAGCGCCAACTCGCCTGCCAACATCAGTCCGGTCGGACCTCCGCCGGCGATCACCACTGCATGTTTGGTCATCACAACTCCCGCAGTTTCTGTTTGGGCGGCCGTTCTACGGGATGACCGGGGACTTGAAGCAAGTCCCTTGCGCGCTACATATCGGAGTGGGAAGGCGGCGTTATCATGAGCGCAGCAGCGCCGGGTCCAGTGCCCGTAGCCGGCTCGGATCAAACGGCGAGAGATCAGTGCTCCGGGCCTCCCCATCAGCAATCAGCTCCGCCAAGGCCTCGCCGGTCGCCGGTGCGTTGAGGATTCCCCACACACTGTGGCCGGTAGCGATGTAGGCGCCGGGTGCTCCCGGCACTTTGCCGATCAGCGGCAGGCCATCTTCTGTGACCGGGCGGAAGCAGGATTGCCGCGCAATGATCCGTTCGGTGCGAAAGGCCGACGACAGCCGTTCGGCGATCGCCTGGAGGCGATCGATCGCGCGGGGGTCCGGCGACACGGTGTCCGGATCGAGAGGAAGCGGGGACTGGCCGGAGAAGGCGGTGATGTGGGTAGTCCCATCGCCGCGCGGAAACAGCTCGACGCTGACGGTCTCGCCGCGGTCGTCATGATAGTCGATAAAGAGCGCGTCGGCTGGGACGTCCGTACCGGTGTCGTAGACGAGACTCGGGCTTTGCAGGCCGAACACCGCCGGTAGCGGCATCCAGC
>JAEZEU010000570.1 GCA_023432885.1 Pseudomonadota bacterium
CACCAGGGCCGCCGCATCGCGCAGCGCGCTGCCATAGTCGGTGCGGCCGAACTCGATGGTCGGCTTGGGATTGAGCGCTTCGAGTGCGGCGCCATAGACACGCTCCGCGCGCGCCTTGTCGCCGACCAGAGCGAGTGCCGCCGCCAGCTGCGATTTCGCAATCGGGGTCGCAAGGGACGAGAGCTTTGTGTCGGCGAGATAGCGCAGGTCGCCGATCGGCGCTGCGCCATTGCGGGCCAGTACATATAGCCCATAGGCGAGATCGCGACCGCCGTCCTTCTCCGGCTCCTCCGCATTGACGACCGAATTGCGGATGCGGTCGAGCGCGCTCCTGAACAGCACATCCGGAACCGCAAAGCCCTTTTCGCGGGCGCGTGTCAGGAAGTCGGTCACATACGCATCGAGCCAGGCGTCGTCGCCGCCGGCCGACCACAGGCCGAACGAACCGTTGGAGCCTTGCCGCGCCAGCAACCTCTCGATCGCATCCCTGATGCGCTGATCGACGGCGGTATCCATGGCCAGATGCGCGCCCGCCGCGAGGTCGTTGACATAGAGCAGTGGCATCGCGCGGCTTGCGATCTGCTCCGAGCAGCCGTGCGGATAGCGGTCGAGCGCCTTCAGGATGGTCGCGGCATCAAGCGCAGTCGAAAGGCTGACTGACACCGATGCGCTGCCGGTGCCGGACACGAGATCCGAGAACATGTCCGAGGTCAGCGTCAGGCTCTCGCCCTTCGCAAGCGTGCGGATCGAGCGCCGCGCCAGAATCTGGTTCGCCGCCTTGACGTCGACCGCGTAGTGCCGCGCCAAGGTCAGGCCGTTCGGGCCCTTGACGTCGACATCAATATTGGCGGTGCCGGCGCCACCGGCGTCCAGCGCCAGTGACAGCGAGGTGCGCTGCCCGGCGGCAAGCTTTACCGCAGTCGCGGGGTTGCCCGTTACCCTCACCGGACCGCTCGTCTTCACAGTAATGGTGTAATCGCCGGCTGCGCCTTCGACGTTGTCGACGTCGAAGCTCATGGTGCCCTTGTCACCGCTGAGCAGGAAGCGCGGCAAGGTCGCAGTCAGCACCACAGGATCGCGGACGGTAACGTCGGTCATGGCGCGGCCGAGCTTGGTTGCCGTCCAGGCCACCGCCATCACCCGCGCGGTGCCGGCAAATTCCGGGATGTCAAAGCTGACCTCGGCCGTGCCGTCGGGGCCGACGGTGACGATGCCGGAATACAGCGCGAGCGGCTTTTGCGTCGGCGGGCTGCCGGTCAGCTCCGCACCGGCATCGCCGCCGGACTTGATCTGGCCGCGCGTGCCCTGCATGCCGTCGATCAGCTGGCCGTAGAGGTCACGCACTTCGGCGGTGAGACGGCGCTGGCCGAGATAGAAATCATCTGGAGCCGGCGGCTTGTAATTGGGGATATAAAGGATGCCGACTTCGACGGCGGCGACGACCACCTTGGCGTCCTCGCCGGGATTGAGCCCTCCGAGCTTGACCGGAACCTTCAGCGCGCTGCCCAGACGCACCAGCGGCGGCGGCGCCAGATCGACGGTCAGCGTACGGGCCTTCTTGTCAATGCCGAACCATTTCAGCCCGATCGCCCGGCCGGGCATGCGCTGGGCGGCCGCATCGAGCGGCCGGCGCAGGGTCGCTAGCACATAGGCGCCGGTGCCCCAATCCTTGCCGACCGCGATCTTGACCTGGTTGGTGCCCTCCTTGACGTCGACGCTCTGCGTCGTCAGCAGACGATCCCCGAGCACGTTGACGGTAAGCTTGCCTGATGTCCGCGCATTGACCGACACCACCCTGGTATCGCCGGAAAGATATTCCGGCTTGTCGATCGAGGTCTCCAGCAGGTCCGGCGTGTCGGCGCCGCCATCCGAATACCAGCCGACGTCGAACTGCACCGAGGTGATCGGGCCATCGGCCTCCGCGGACCTGACGTCGAGGCGATAGCGGCCGGGCTGCGGAACGAAGCTCAGCCGCGCGGCCTGGTCGGCGCTGAGGTTGAGTTCGCCATCGCCGACGCGCCTGGTTGATTTGACCGGCTCGTATTCCCAATAGCTGTTGTTGCGATACCACTGATAACGCGACTCGATCTTCATCAGCTCGTAGCGCAGGCCGGAACCGGCAAGCTGCTTGCCGTCGGGTGCGACGAACACCACGTCGAATTCGGCCTTCTCGCCTTCGGCGACGCTCTTTTCGCCGAACGTCGGCTTGACGCCGATCAGGTTGGCGGTGGGCGCCACCGGCAGCACCAGCTTGCGCTCGACAGCACGGCCGCCGGTCTCCGCCATGCGGATGAAGAATTGCGCCTCCTGCGGCCGGGTCGAAGTCGGCGCTTTCGCGAGGCTGACCGGGAAGGTCGCGACGCCATTGGCATCCGCCACCGGCAGGTTCTCGATCGGGGTACGCTCGTTGCTGGACGTCTCCTCGTCCGCTACTCCGAACTGGTAGCCGGGATAGCCCGGCCGCCCCGAGGCCGCGGTGGTCACCAGCATGTCGCCCTCGAGCTGCAGGCCTGAGGCAGGCGCGCCATAGAGGAAGCGGCCATCGACCTTAAGCTCCACAGGAACTTCCGGCTTGATCAACTTCTCCTTGGAAGTAATGGAAAATTCGATCCGCTCCGGCAGGTAATCCTCGACCATGAAGGTGGTCTCGCCGACGGAAGCCGCCTTGGGATCGGTGAAGGCGCGGACCCGCCAAGTCCCGGTCGGGACCGCGGAATTGAGCGCAACCGCCATGGTACGGCCGCCCGCGCCCTGGTCGGGCAGCACGGCACGGCGGTATTCGACGCCATCCGGCCGCTCGATCACCAGCGTCAGCAGCGTGCCGGTGATGGCATTACCCTGCCCGTTGCGCAGCAAGGCAGTGAGATAAACGGTCTCGTTGGAGCGATAGACGCCGCGCTCGGCATAGACGAAGGCGTCCGCGCCCGCAGGCACGACCCGCCCCGCCACGCCGCGGTCGCTCAGATCGAAGGCGTTGGTCTTGAGGCTGAGGAAAGCATAGTCCGCCTTCTCGCTCATGACCGTCACCATCGCCGGCGACAGCCCGCCCTCGCCGCGCGCCAGCCCCGCCTCGAACAGCACATGCCCGGCCTCGTCGGTCTTGCGGGTGGCGAGGATTTCATTGTTGCGCGCAATCAGCCGCACCTCGGCTCTCGCAATGGTTTCCGTCGACGCCAGCGAATTGACGAAGATGTGGACGCCGTCATTGCCGGAGAACGCGGTCAGCCCCATGTCGGAGACGATGAACCATTGTGTCGCCAGCGAAGAATCGTCCTGGCTGCCGGGGTTCTTGGGCGCCGCGGTCATGACATAGACCCCCGGCTGCAGGTCGCCGAGCGCCTGATCGACCGGGAAGGCCGTGGTGACGTCCTGGTTCAGCGTGGTTGCGGTCGCAAGCTCGCCCGACCACACCTTGACCCCACGCTCGTCGCCGAGATCGGAAAGCTCATAGC
>JAEZEU010000081.1 GCA_023432885.1 Pseudomonadota bacterium
AGCGCGTCCGCGAGGCCTTGCCCGGCGTCGCCGTTCCCGAATTGCCCGAGGATCCCAGCGAATGGATTTCGGTGTTCCAGGCCGCGGGCTATTTCGAGCAGACCAGTTTTTCGCGCGAGGACCAGCAACGCGCCGGGATGTACAAGGCCAACGCGAAGCGGGCCGCGCAGCTCGAGCGCATCGGCAACCATGACGATTATCTGCGCTCGCTCGACATGACGCTGTCGATTGCTCCCTTCGACCAGCCGGGCCGGAAACGGATCGCGCAGCTGATCTCCAAATCGAACCAGTTCAATTTGACGACGCGGCGTTACAGCGAGGCGGAAGTGGCCGCGCTTCAGGCCAACCCCGACGCCGTCACCGTGCAGGCGCGGCTTTCGGATATGTTCGGCGATAACGGCATGATCTCGGCGGTGATCTGTCTCAAGCACGGCCGGCAGTGGGAGATCGATACCTGGATCATGTCCTGCCGTGTGCTCGGCCGCAGGGTCGAGGAAGCGATCCTGCAGCATCTGGTGCGGGAGGCGCGCGCGGCTGGCGCAAGCGAATTGGTGGGCCGCTATATTCCGACTGCCCGGAATGGGCTCGTCCGTGACCATTTTGCGAAGCTCGGCTTTGCCAAGGCGGACGATGCGCCAGACGGCGAAACCAGGTGGCGGCTTGCCGTCGGCGAGTATGCCGAAAAGAAACTGCCGATGAAGGTCGAGGCATCGGCCTCTGCAGGGTCGGCGTCGGCGGCCTGATCGCAAGCGGCAGCTGTGCCATGCAGCCGCGGCTGCTGGATCGGGCTGCCGACATTCGCTAGACTTCTGCCCAAACCGGTCGATCAGCGAACCGGACAAGCGGGATGAAATCAGCGAGGGCCGGCCATGAAGATACGTCCGACTGGCGTGATACCGCCGATGACGACGCCGTTCACCAGCAGCGGCGAGATCGACCTCAAGCTCGTGGCTCCCCAGGTCGACTGGCTGATCGGCGCCGGCTGCCATGGCATGGCGGCGGGCGGCTCGACCGGCGAGGGCCACACGCTCGACCACGAGGAATATCGCGATCTGATCGCGGCTACGGTGGAGGCCGCCGGGGGCCGCGCGCCGGTCATCGCCGGAATCATCGTCGATTCCACGCGCGACGCGGTCCGCCGCGGCAAGCTGGTGCGTGACATGGATGTGGCGGCACTTCAGGTGACGCCGGTGCATTACCTTTTCAAGCCGGACGAGCAGGCGTTGGTCGACCACTTCCGCCGCATGGCGGATGAGACCGGCATGCCGATCATCATCTACAACGTGGTGCCGTGGTCGTATCTGTCGCCGGCGCTGCTCACCCGGATCATGACCGAGGTGCCGCTGGTGGTCGGTGTCAAGCAGAGTGCCGGCGACCTGAAACTGTTTGCCGACCTGATGGTCATGGCGCCGGACAAGCTGATCTACAGCGCAGTCGATGCGCTGATGTATCCTTCCTACACGCTCGGCGCCCACGGCTCGATCGCCGCGATCCTGTCTGCCGCGCCGCATGCCTCGGTGGAGCTGTGGGATGCGGTGAAGGCGGGGGATCATCCGGCGGCGCTGGAACTGCACAAGAAGCTGCTAGCGCTGTGGAACGCGGTCGTCGCCGATAACCTGCCAGCCTGCACCCGCTATGCGCAGGCGCTGCAGGGTCTGCCGAAGACGTTGTCGCGCCAGCCGATGCCGGAGGCATCGCCCGCCCAGCAGGCGGAGATCGGCAAGGCCCTCGCGGCTCTCGGCGCGCTCGGCTCGCAGGTCGAAGCCGCGGAATAGATTCGTCACGGGAAAGGTCAGCATAACCACATGAAGGATTTTGCCGGAAAATTTGCCGTCATTACCGGTGGCGGCACGGGGATGGGGCGCGAGCTGGCGCGCCAGCTGGTGGCGGAGGGCTGTAACGTCGCGATGTGCGACGTCTCGCCGGAAGCGATGGCTGAGACCAAGCGGCTTTGCGAGAGCGAAAAGCTGCCGCAGGGCCTGCGCGTCACCACCCACGTCGCCGACGTCTCGATCGAGGACCACTTCAAGCGGTTTCGCGACGAGCTGGTCGAGCAGCAGCAGACCGACAAGATCCATCTCCTGTTCAACAATGCCGGGATCGGCGGCGGTGGCAGCATCGTCAATTCGTCGCGCGAGACCTGGGAGCGAACCTTCAACATCTGCTGGGGCGGCGTCTATCTCGGCGTGCGCACTTTCCTTCCGCTGCTGCTCAAGGCGGACGAGGGTCATATCGTCAACACCTCCAGCGTCAACGGCTTCTGGGCGTCCGTCGGCATGGGCGTGCCGCATACCGCCTACAGCGCCGCCAAGTTCGCCGTGAAGGGATTTACGGAGGCGCTGATCAATGACCTTCGCCTCAACGCACCGCACATCAGGTGTTCGGTGGTCATGCCCGGCCACATCGGCACCTCGATCGTCGCCAATTCGCGCGTGATCCAGAACGGCAGCGCCGAGCTGACGTCGAGCGATCTGCTGGCGGCCCGGCAGCGGCTGCAGGGCATGAACATCGACACCTCGAAAATGTCGGACGCTGACATCCAGAAGGCCGCCGACGATCGCGCCCGCAGCTTTCTCGAGGATGCGCCGACCACGGCCGCGCAGGCGGCGAAAATCATCCTCGACGGAGTCAAGGCCGGGAAGTGGCGGATTCTGGTCGGCGA
>JAEZEU010000179.1 GCA_023432885.1 Pseudomonadota bacterium
GTCGCCAGCGCCAGCAGGCCGATGGTGAGCGGATAGGCGCTCATGTGCTGGATCAGCTGACGCGACACCAGCGCGCCGAGCGAGATGCCGAGCAGCAACAGTATGGCCTGGGTCAATACCGGCGGCAGCGCCAGCCGTCGCCCCGCAATGGCGGCGCCGCCGACCGCTATCATCGCGCCCGATATCAACCCGCCCGGCAAATGGGCCCACATGAACAGGAGGCCGCCGGCGCTGCCGATCGCGAGTGTCTCCAGCACACGAAACATCTCGTCGCGGTCGGGCAGGGCGGGAATCTTCGAAGCGGGGATCAGGGACACGGCGCTTTATGGCAAATCCGCATCTCGGCGACAAATGCGCCAATGCGGTGCAGCAATGCCGCCTCTCTCCGCCGGGAAGGACGAGGGCGTTCAAGGACGAGCTTGATTTGCCGGGAACGCCGGCTGCGACCAAGCCAGTTCGCCGCCGCAGTAAGAGGCGCGGATCACGCGGCGCTCGGCATTCGCCCGCTGTCGATTATTTTGATTGTTTGAAAAAACGCAGACCGCGTTTCAATCGGCTTATCTTGTATTTTTATCGTAGAATATGCAGAACTGACGAATAATTATCGTTATGTTCGTTTATCGTTCTTGCATTTTTCCACATTTCATCGGAATTATGAACACCGGATGAACAGCCGGCCTTCGCTGCGAATTATATTTTCGATGCCCGGATCAGCCGCGCGTTGTCGCATCCTCCAGTTGCGCTACGCTGCAGCCCTCCAGCCAATTCCCAAGGAGGACCCATTATGAATATTCACACCAAACTGTTTTGCGCCGCTGCGCTCACCGGCTTCGCCTTCGCCACCGCCTCACCGGCGCAAGCGCTGACCTCGCAGGAATGCAGCGCCAAGTACCAGGCCGCCAAGAAAGACGGGACGCTCGGCGGCCAGAAGTGGAACGACTTCCGAAAGACCCAGTGCGGTCCTGACGCCACGCCTGCTCCAGCCGCGGCGGCAACTCCGGCTGCGCCTAAGGAAGCAACCAAGCAGGCCAAGAAAGAGGCCGCGCCTGCGCCTGCTGCGCCCGCCGGACCCGCGGTATTCCCGAACGCGGTCGATCCGAAGTACTCCAAAGAGAGCGAAGGCAAGGCGCGCATGCACACCTGCGTCGATCAGTACAACGCCAACAAGGCCACCAATGCCAATGGCGGCTTGAAGTGGATCCAGAAGGGCGGCGGCTATTACAGCGAATGCGCCAAGAAGCTGAAGGGCGCGGCGTAAATCGTCGTTCAATGAAACACGCGGCCGTCGTTGTCGCCGGCCGCGGTTCTCATTTTTGGTCTTCCACCACTTTGCCGGCCGCCTTCGCCACCAGCTGTGCGCGCCGCCGCGGGCCCCGCTCGAGATAAAGCAGGCTCTGGCCGAAGATGAAGCTGTAGAACAGAAAGGCCTGGGCTTCGGCCTCCTCTGCCGCGAGCCCCGTGGCGCGATAGAGCTGTCCGACATTCTTCAGGCGCGCGGCATCGACGCCGGCAACCGCGCTTGCGGCTTTCTCGTCGGTGCGCGCCCACTGCCGGATCGCCAGCTCGATTGCCATCGCGTCGGTGTTCATCCGCTCCGAATAGAGCTTGATCAGCGCGCGCAGCCGTTCGCGCGCGCTGACGCCGTCGAGGCTGGTTTGCGCCTCGATCGCCGCGATGCGTCCGGCGCTCCAGCTTGCGAGCATCGTGTCCAGCAGCGCCGCTCGATCGCGGAAGCGCCGGTAGAAGCCGCCCTTGGTGACGCCGAGATTCTTGGCGAGCACTTCGACCCGCACGCCCTCCGCGCCCGAACGGGCCAGCTCGGAGAAAGCAGCCGCGATCCAGACCTCGGCTCGCGCGTCGTTTGGAGTGGCGATGGTCAAGCGGCCGCTCTCCCCAATGTGATACGGTGCCGTATTGCTAACCCGGCAACCTCCTGATACGCTACCGTATCAACAGTCGAAAGCAGGACAATTTCGATGGAGGAGGAAGCCACCTATCGCGGCACGGTCTATCCGTGGCAATGCGATCACGTCGGGCACATGAACATCATGTGGTACGTCGGCAAGTTCGATGAAGCCAACTGGAATCTTTTCGCCCGGCTTGGGCTGACGCCGAGCTATTTGCGGCAGTCCGGCCGCGGCATGGCGGCCGTGCAGCAGAACATCGCCTACAAGCGCGAGCTGCTGGCCGGCGACATCGTCGAGATCAGGAGCCGTCTGCTAGAGCTGCGCGACAAATCGATCCGCTTCCTGCACGAAATGCGCAACGCCGAGGCCGGCGAGATCGCCGCGAGCTGCGAGATCACCGGCGTGCACATGGACCGGGGGCTGCGCAAGTCGGCGCCGTTCGAAGATACGATCCGCAACACGGCGCAAAGGCATCTGGCGCCTGCGCCTGCGATGGCGTGAGACGATCATGGCGCGCTTCGAGCCCAGGAATCCGGACTTTCGCCGCATCGCCACCGATACGTTCAGCCGGCAGCAGGCGATGCGCACGCTCGGCTTCTCCATCGCCCGCATGGAGCCGGGCGAGGTCGATCTGGCGATGGACTATTCGCCGGCGCTGACGCAACAGAACGGATTTGTGCACGCCGGCGTCATCACCACCGGCCTCGATACCGCCTGCGGCATCGCCGCCTTCACGCTGATGCCGCCGGGCTCGGACATTCTGACGGTCGAGTTCAAGACCAATCTGCTGGCGCCCGCGAGCGGCACGCGTTTCATCTTCCGCGCCGAGGTCATCAAGCCCGGCCGCACGCTGACCGTCAGCGAGGCGCGCGCCTATGCGCATCGCGATGGCAGCGAGCATCTGATCGCGACCATGACCGGCACGCTGATGGCGATGCAACGACGCGAGCCGGCGAGCGCTTCTCGTCCGGCGTTGTCGCCGGCCTGAGGGAGGCCCGGGCGTAACGTCGGGAACCATGCTTCCGCAGATGTTGCCGCAGTGCAGCTTTGTTTTCGGCCCATGGCGGCATCGGGAAAATTCTTCTAGTGTTCGGCGCGTGCAGCTGAGTTCTTCATCTTGATCCTCTCCATCACGCAAGGCGGGCTCGGCCTCGCCTCGGGCGCGCTGGTCGGCTTTTCGCTGGGCCTGATCGGCGGCGGCGGCTCGATCCTGGCGGTCCCGCTGATGGTCTATGTGGTCGGCGTACCCGAGCCGCATGTCGCGATCGGCACCAGTGCGATCGCGGTGGCGGCGAATGCGGCGATCAACCTGTCCAACCACGCCCGTGGCGGCACGGTGGTGTGGTCCGTTGCGCTTCCGTTCGCGGTGGCCGGCATCGCCGGCGCCTTCTCCGGGTCACTCCTCGGCAAGATGATCGACGGGCACAAGCTGCTCGCGCTGTTTTCGCTGGTGATGCTTGTCATCGCCGCGTTGATGCTGAAGAACCGCGCGCGCGTCGGCGTGCCCGACGTCACGATTAACAGGTCCAACCTGCCCGCCATTGCCGGTCTTGGCCTTGCCACCGGCGTGGCCTCCGGCTTCTTCGGCATTGGCGGAGGATTCTTGATCGTGCCGTCGCTGATGCTGGCGACGGGCATGCCGATCATGAACGCGATCAGCTCTTCGCTGGTCGCGGTGACTGCCTTCGGCATGACCACGGCGGCGAGCTACGCCTGGTCGGGGCTGGTGTCATGGCGGCTGGCGGGGCTGTTCGTGGCCGGCGGTATCGCCGGCGGGCTGGTCGGCAGCCGCTCGGCAAAATCGCTGTCGGGGCGGCGCGGCGCGTTGAACATCGTATTCGCCATCGTCATTATTGTGGTGGCGATCTATATGCTGGTGCGTAACGTGGTCCCCTCCTGGGCGTAGAACAGGTCAGGGCATCTGGCAGCGAGACTGGACATGAATGACTTGAACGATTGCGTCGGCAGCAACCCGGCGTCCACCCGCCGCCGGGCGCTCGGCATGCTCGGGGCAGGCGCAGTCGCGCTTGTTGGACTCGCGGCACGGCCGTCACTGGCCCATGACAACCATGAAAACGTGCTGACCGAAGCGCTGGTCCTGCGCGACCCTGATGTCCCCGTGATCGGCAATCCCAAAGGGGATATCAGCATTGTCGAGTGGTTCGACTACAACTGCCCCTATTGCCGCAAGATCGATCCCGAACTGCGCCAGGTGGTGCAGGACGACGGCAATGTTCGCCTTGTGCTGAAGGACTGGCCGATCCTCGGCGAGGTATCCAGGCTGTCGGCCCGGCTTGTGCTGGCTGCGAAATACCAGGACAAGTTCTTGCCGGCGCATGAGGCCCTGATCGGCGTCAGCTCGCGGCTGACGGAGCCGCGGGTACGAGAACTACTCGCCGGCGCCGGCGTCGACATGGATCGCCTCGACAAGGACCTTGCGGCGAATGCCAAGGCGATCGACGCTCTGCTGGCGCGTAACAACGATCAGGCGCTCGCCTTCGAATTCCGCGGCACGCCGTCCTTCATCGTCGGCAAGTATCGCGTTCCCGGCGTATTGAGCATGGCGGAGTTCGAGCGCGTGATTGCCGACGCGCGCAAGGCGAAGATGGGCAGATGATCACTTGAAGGCAAAGGCGCTCTCGCCTTCACGAGAGCGCCTCATGTTGTCAACGCGCGGGCAGTTACTTCGACGCGATCTTCGCCCATTCCTCGTGCGCGCGCGCCTTCAACGCCCGCAGATCGGCGGCTGCCACATCCCAATTGACGATGGTACGATTTGCCGTGGCAGTCTGGCCGCCGGCAACGCTCGACGTCTGCATGGAATCGTAGACATAGATGCCGCAAACCAGCAGCAGCGCGCCAAGTATCATTCCGAAAAAGGTTCGCATGACCCTCCTCCTGTCGGCAACCTAACGAGAGAGGTGGTGTGATGGTTCCGCTTTGCGATCAAAGCAGGGTCGTTCTGCGATCAAACAGGGTTCATTTGCCGTTCATCCACGCCAGCATCGCCATATTCATTTCGCGTGGATAGGTGTGGCTCAGATCATCGATCTCGCGATAGGTGACGGCGGCGCCGGCGGCCGACAGCGCTTGCTGCGTCTGGCGCGCCACCTGCACCGGAAACATCCAGTCGAGCTTGCCGTGCACGATGTGGATGGGGAGGCCCTGCAGGCGATCCGCGTCCGCCATCTCCGCCATCAGCGGATGGAAGGTGGCGGACACCGGCGCGAGATGCGTGAACGGCGAGGCCGCATCGAGGCCGCTGACATAGCAGAACGTGCCGCCGTCACTCATGCCGGTCATCAGCATGCGTGCAGGATCGACGTTCCAGCGCGCACGCACGTCTGCAAGGATGCGCCAGAGATTTGGCGAGTCGCTGTCCTCGCCCATCAATGCCCAGGTGGGGCCGGTCGCGGTCGGCGCGATCAGGATGGCGCCAAGACTGCGCGCCTCGCGCAGCCAGCTCCACAAAAAGCCGCGGCCGTTGCCGCTGCCGCCATGCAGCGCCATCACCAGCGGCCAGCGCCGGTCCGGTGAATAATATTCCGGCACATACATCGAATAGCCGCCGCGGCTGCCGGGCCCGTTCCCGACATGGATGATGCCGGTATTTTCATTCGCGGCTTTCGCCAACTGCTCCGCAAGCGCCGCGTCTTCGCGCAAGGACGGCTCGGTGAAGAACTCGCTGACAGGCGGCAATCTGTCCGTGAGGGGATAGACCGCTTCCTGCGCCCGCGCCGAATGGCGCAGCGCCCGAAACACCGAAACCAGATCGCCATGGCCGTTCTGGACTGCGCGCAAGCCGTCGAACGCGGCAAGCGCCGCGTCGCTGGCGGCCTCGAGCGGAGCCCTGACGCTGGAAAACTCCTCCGGCCACTGCATCATCCGCCCGCGCACGGCCCGCAGAGCCTGGTCGGGTTCACCAGCGGCCTGCATGACGCTGCCGAAGGCAGGAGGATGAAGATGGCGGGCGATGAAGCCGAGCGCTTCCAGCGATTGCAACAGCGGCGGCAGCACGGCCACGATGTCGTCCACCACGGCCTCGCTCATCGCTCGCCCCAATCTCTCAACGCCTCAGTGCAGCCGGGGCGCCTTCAGGAGTTTGGCGCGGTCGGTTGAGCTCAACGTCACGTCGAAGGTGACACCTTCGTGATGCACGGTGAGCGGCACGTCGACGCCGGCGGGCCCCAACGACCAGAGCTTCCGATAGAACTGGTTCTGGCCGGTGATCTTGTCGCCGTCGACGCCGAGGATGACGTCACCGGCCTTCAACTCGGCACGCGCCGCCGGCCCGCGGTTTGCCACGCCGACGACGACGACCCGGTTGTCGATTTCGGTCGTGAACATGCCGAGCCAGGGACGCGCCGGCTTGTTGACCCGGCCGAATTTCCGCAGATCGTCCAGGATCGGCTTCAACAGGTCGATCGGCACGATCATGTTGACATGTTCGGCCTTGCCTTCGCGCACGCGCTCGAGCTGCAGCGAGCCGATGCCGATCAGTTCGCCCTTGGCCGAGATCATCGCGGTACCGCCCCAGTTCGGATGCGCCGGGTAGGTGAAGATCGCTTCATCGAGCAGATATTCCCAATAGCCGGCAAACTCCTGCTTGGCGACGATCTGGCTCGCCACCGAGCGGGTACGCCCGCCGGCTCCGCCGATCACCACGCGGTCGCCGGTCTTTGTCGCAGCCGAGGAGCCGAGCGGCAGCGGCTCGATGCCGGGGCGGCCCAGCGCCTGTACCAGGCCAAAACCGGTTTCCGAATCGAAGCCGAGCGCATGACCTTCCACTACGCGGCCGTCGCCAAGATGCAGCCAGACCGCTTCCGCCTCGGTGATCAGATAGCCGATGGTCAGCACCAGCCCATCGTCGATCATCACGCCGTTGCCGGCGCGCTCGGTGCCGAGCGTGTCCGCGCTGAAAGCGTCCGCTGGAATGATCGAATGCAGTCCGACCACCGACGCCAACGCCTTGTCGAGGTCGAAGCCGTAGTCTCCTGCACGAGGCTGGAACGCCGGCGGCACTTTCCATTCGGTCAATGAGGGCATGGAGTTACTCCTGGCGGCGCCGCGAATGGTCGCGCGACCGCCGTAATCTATGTTGCAATCGGGCGGGTTGAAAGACCCAGGTGAGGCGCGTTCAATCCGCGGCGCTGCGCAGGCGCGCCGGTATGATGCGGAAGGCGCGGCCCTGTTTCAGCCAGTTTGCGCGCTCGTCGCGCAACATTGTGCGACGGACTTTGCCGGAATCGTCGCGGGGGCTGGCGCCGACCACCTCGAAACTCTCCGGATGCTTGTAGCGGCTGAGCCGGTCCGCGAGGAAAGCGCCCATGCCGTCGGCAACTGCCTGCGCCTGCGCGCCGCCGTTGAGCTCGATGATGGCGTGAACGCGTTGACCGAGTTCCTCATCGGGCAGACCGACCACGACGGCCGAGCGCACGTCGGGATGTTCGCTCACGGCGGCCTCGACTTCGGCGGGATAGATGTTGGCGCCGCCGCGCAGGATCATGTCGGCGAGGCGATCGCCGAGGTAAAGATAGCCCTCGGCGTCGAGCCGGCCGATGTCGCCCAGCGATTCCCAGCCGTCCGGCCGACGCTTCGGCTCGGCGCCGAGATAGTGATAGGTGGTGCCGGCGCCGTCATTGGGTAGAAAATAGATTTCGCCTGTCTGTCCTGGCGCGACGTCATTGCCATCCTCGCCGATGATCCGCAGTCTGGCGGTCTCGCCGATCTTGCCGACCGAACCCTTGTGCGCGAGCCACTCGACCCCGTTGATGATGCACGCGCCCTGCCGTTCGGTGCCGCCATAGAGTTCCCAGATGCGCTCGGGCCCGAGCCACTCGATCCACCTCTCCTTCAGCCAAGGGGGCATCGGCGCGGCCATGTGGAACACGGTTTTCAGGCTGGAGAGATCGTAGGCGCCGCGCACATTGTCCGGCAGTGACCAGATGCGATGCATCATGGTCGGCACGAAGTTCACCCATTGCACCCGGTTCTGCTCGATCAGGCGCAACGTTTCCTCGGCATCGAACTTCGCCATGCCGGTAAGGCGGCCGCCCGCGAACAGCGCGAAATGCGACAGGATGAACGGCGCGTTGTGATACAGCGGTCCGGGATTGAGCAGCGACGCGCCGATCGGAATTTCCAGCCCTGGCGAGGCGCTGGTTTCACAGACCGCGGGATTGTGATCGAGGATCACCTTGGGCCGCCCGGTCGAGCCGCCGCTCGTCATCGCCTTCCAGTATCGCGCCACGGGGTTGGTGAGCGGCGCGTCGGAAAAGCCTTCCGGCGAAAAATCCACCGGCAGGCGATTGGGCGCATTCCAGTCGGCCTCGCCGCCGACCACGAGCGCAGGCTTCAATATCTCCAGCACCGCGGCTGCCTCGCCGCGCGGCAAGCGCCACGACAGCGAGGTTGGCGTCGCGCCACACTTCCATACGGCGAAGGTCGTCTCGTAAAACGCATTGCTGTTCGGCAGTCCGATCGCGACGAAATCGCCGGGCCTGACGCCGCGCTCCGCAAACGCCCGCGCGCGCCGGTTCGCGTTGCGCTCCAGCTGCTCCCAGGTGATGGCCTCCTCCCCGTGGCTGACGGCGATCGTGTCTTTCGGCTTGCGCTCGGCATACCAGCGCGGCACGTCGGCGAGGGGAATGAGCATGGGCGTTTCCGGGGCGTCTTGATTGACGCGCTCGTGTTTCGGATGCGGCAGCACGGCGGCCTGCCGGAACCACTTCACCAATGGCGGATGGTGGGAGTCAAGGATTGATCCATTGCCTCGCCTTGCCGCGATTGTGTAAAATAGGGTCGCCCGTTTGACGGCCGAACACGGTCGTCACCCGCAGAACGGAAGGGCACAGCGTTTCCTCGACTTTGGTGGAGGCACGCAGATGAAAGCTTACATGTTGATAACCGGATCGGGGCCGATCGTCATATTGACCAGCCACGCTTCCGTTCTTGACCCTGCACTGATCAGGAAACTGGCGGCCAAAGGGATCGAGAAATTCATCGCCTACGAGATCCCGGTTACCCTTGCTCGTGAGCGCTATGGCGCGCATTTCGCGCTCGTGCAGGGGGACATCCGGGAAACCGACGATCTCCGTGTGCTCGACTATGATGGAAGTCGCGCGTTCAAGCTGTTCCGCTTCGATGAACTCGGTCCGTCGCAGCTTCAAGAGCCGCCGTCCTTGCGAGCCGCGTCATAGATGTGCGTGATCGAGATGGTTGCAGGCCTGACCAGAGTCAGGCTCAGGCCCGTGGTGCACTGCTCGCGACACTCGGTCGCTTGCTGCTCTGTTATGAGTGTGGGGCCGATCAGGCCACTCCTCGCTGAGTCGGCCCATCATTGGGACGAAAAGAGCACCGCGGCGTTCGTCGCATGGCTTCTCCAGGGTCTTGTCGTTCCGGCACTCCTGGACAAGCGCGTGTGCGCGCTTTGGTCGCAATGGTGCCGTGGACATAAGCGGCTATCTTCGAGCCACGATGACTTATGTGCCAAATATCGATCCGCGCATCGCGCGTTTTGGTTTGCACGCCGGTCGCCTGCACGCAGGCGCTTAGCCGGCCGGCTCGCCGCGCCGTCCGGACAGTCGTTTAGCCTCCCATCCTTCAGCAAATCTGGTGGCTCCGTGCGGAGCCCGCTTGGCCTCGAACAGAAGGAGTGCGCCGTGCCGCCGCTTCCGAAGATCACACTGACCGCATCCGACTACCCGCGTCTTGAAAAGCTCGCGCGTACCGCGGCTGAGCAAGGCGACATGGACGGAACCTTCCTGATGGGAGAGATCGATCGTGCGGAGATCGTGCCGGACGATGCGCCCGACGTGGAAGACATTGCGACGGTCGGCTCCTGGGTTACCTACTGGATGAACTGGGGCGTCCCGCCAAGGATGCTGCAACTGGTCTGGCCCGAGGAACGCGGCACCAACCCAGCCCGCGTTTCCGTCCTGTCATCGCTCGGCGCGGCGTTGATCGGCCTGCGGGCCGGCGATCAGATGCCGTACTGGTTCGCCGGCCGCCTGAACGTCCTCACGATTCGGAGCGTGCAGAGATCGCACCCGAACGTCATCTCACTGTTTGGCCAGCACGCGTCCGCCGCTCCCTACGACGACGATCCGGGACCGACAGCAGCTTAGTTGAAAGGAGCTACCGATGAGCAACATCAAGTCGGACAAATCGACCCGGCAGACGCCATTGCCGCAGATCAAGGTCACCACGGACGAAAAGAGCCGACTCAGCGCGCTGGCCGATTGCAGCCACGGGCTCTTTCCGCGCGTAGCCCATTTCCTCGCCAGCGAAATGGATCGGGCGGAGGTCGTTGCGGAAGATGCGGACTTGCGCGACGTGGTCCGAATGGGTACTCGCGTCAGCTATCGTGACGAAGCGACGGGCGACGTCCGCGAAGTGACGCTGGTTTATCCGCACGAAGCGGATATCGACCGGCACCGCATTTCCGTATTGACTCCCGTCGGAGCCGCGCTGATCGGGCTGTCGGTCGGCCAGAGCATCGAGTTTCAGACCCCCGGCCAGCAGATGAGGTTGCTCACCGTCCTCGGCGTTTCCGGATGAGGGAGGGGAGATCACATTCGAGTTGAGAGAAAATGGACGACTTGGCGCGTACGATCGCATCTGAGGGGGATCTGCGCAGGGACCTCAAGTCGCGACATCTTCAACTGATTGCGCTCGGCGGGATCATCGGCAGCGGGTACTTTCTCGGAACGGGGGAGGTGCTGAGCACCGTCGGTCCCGCGGCGATCCTGGCCTACCTCTTCGGCGGCGTCATCGTGATTTGCGTGATGTTCTGCCTGGGCGAACTCACGGTCGCCATGCCGGTCGCCGGCTCCTTCGTGACCTATTCGCGCCACCTGATCTCGCCGGCCTGGGCGAGCGGTGTCGGCTGGAGCTATTGGCTGACGTGGGTGACCTACGTGCCCGCGGAAATGCTCGCGGCCGGGATCATCATGGAGAACTTCTTCCCCGGGACGGACAAGATGTGGTGGTCGCTCTGGTTCGGAGGGATCATCGCCATCGTCAACCTGCTTTATGTGAAGGCCTTCGGCGAGATCGAGTTCTGGCTATCTCTCGTGAAGATCGCCGCGATCGTTCTCTTTAGCGTTCTGGCGGTTGCGATTCTTTTCGGTATCGTGGGAGGCGAGCCTGCGAAGCTGCCGGCGCTGCGCGAGCAAGGCTTTCTCGCCAAGGACTATTGGGCCCTGCTCAGCACGATGGTGCTGGTGCTGGTCAATTTTCAGGGCGCCGAGATCATTGGACTGGCTGCAGGGGAAAGCGAAAATCCATCCAGAAGTGTCGGGGTCGCCGTCCGCAACGTCACCTGGCGGATCATCGGCCTGTATCTCCTGCCGCTGATGGCGCTGGTCTGCATCTTTCCGTGGCGGGAAGCAGGTGTGACGCAAAGCGTATTCGCGGCGGCATTGCAGCACCATGGCCTGCACTGGGCGGCAGGGCTGTTTTCCTTCGTCGTCCTTACGGCCGCAGTGTCCTGCTCGAACTCCGGTCTGTATGGCTGCTCGCGCGCCTTGCAGGCGCTTGCACGCGAGGGGCTCGCGCCGGCCTGGCTCGGACGAACCAACCGCTTCGGGGTGCCGCAGAATGCGGCGTTGTTCTCGGTTGCCTGCTGCATGATGGCCCTGGCTCTGCAGTGGATCGATCCCGCGGACATCTTCGTGAAGTTGCTGGCGATGTCCGGGTTCAGCGGCGCCATTGCCTGGATTTCCATCTGCTGGAGCCAGTTCAGATATCGCCGCGAGATCGTAAGAAGGGGCGAGGTGGAC
>JAEZEU010000252.1 GCA_023432885.1 Pseudomonadota bacterium
GCGGGCTTAAGGTACTTGCGCGGATCGAACTCCTCCGGATTGTCCTTCAGCACCTTGCGGATCTGGCCGGTCATCGCCATGCGGTTATCGGTGTCGATGTTGATCTTGCGCACGCCATTCTTGATGCCGCGCTGGATTTCCGCAACCGGCACGCCCCAGGTCGGCTTCATCTTGCCGCCGTTGGCGTTGATGATGTCCTGCAAGTCCTGCGGCACGGACGAAGAGCCGTGCATGACTAGATGCGTGTTCGGCAGCTTGCGGTGAATCTCCTCGATCACGTTCATGGCGAGGATGTCGCCGTCGGGCTTGCGCGTGAACTTGTAGGCGCCGTGCGAAGTGCCCATGGCAATCGCCAGCGCGTCGACCTTGGTCTCCTTGACGAACTTCACGGCCTCGTCGGGATTGGTCAGCAACTGGTCGTGCGACAGCTTGCCTTCGGCGCCGTGGCCGTCTTCCTTGTCGCCCATGCCGGTCTCAAGCGAGCCGAGCACCCCGAGCTCTCCTTCCACCGAGATGCCGCCTAGATGGGCCATTTCGGTGACCTTCTTCGTCACGCCGACATTGTAATCCCAGTCGCCGGGAGTCTTGCCGTCGGCCTTCAGCGAGCCGTCCATCATCACAGAGGTGAAGCCGGCCTGGATCGCGGTCATGCAGGTGGCGGGCTCGTTGCCGTGGTCGAGATGAACGCAGACCGGAATCTGCGGATAGATTTCGGTGACCGCGTCCATCATGTGGCGGAGCATGACGTCGTTGGCGTAGGAGCGCGCGCCGCGCGATGCCTGGATGATGACAGGCGCATCGAGGCTGGACGCTGCGTCCATGATCGCCAGCGCCTGCTCCATGTTGTTGATGTTGAAAGCTGGCACTCCGTAATCGTGTTCCGCCGCGTGATCGAGCAATTGACGCAACGTGATGCGGGCCATGTGTCCTGTACTCCGGGTCTGCTGGCGCGCCATTGCGGCGCGCGGATTCCAATCTGTGTTAGCGTGTTCTCAAAACTTCGACGCCGGGCAATGGTTTCCCTTCCATCCATTCAAGGAATGCGCCGCCTGCGGTCGAAACGTAGGAAAAGTCGCCGGCAACTCCGGCCTGGTTGAGGGCCGCGACGGTGTCGCCGCCGCCGGCGACCGAGATCAGTTTTTTCGCCTTGGTTCGCGCAGCCGCATGGCGCGCCGAGATTACCGTGCTGCGGTCGAACGGGGCCATTTCGAAGGCGCCGAGCGGACCGTTCCACACCAGTGTCGCCGCATCGTCGATCGCCGCGTGAATGCGCGAGATCGACTGCGGGCCGACGTCTAGGATCATGCCTTCGGGAGGTATCGCATCGAGCCCATAGGCATGCGACGGCGCGTTGGCCGCGAAGTGATAGGCAACGACGGCATCCACGGGCAGGATGATGGCGCAGTTGGAGGCGGCTGCCTTCTCCAGGATGCGCAGCGCCGTCGGGGCCAGATCTTTTTCGCAGAGCGATTTACCGACAGCGACGCCCTGCGCATTCAGGAATGTGTTGGCCATGCCGCCGCCGATCACGAGCGCATCGACCTTGGTGACGAGATTTTCCAAGAGGTCGATCTTGGTCGATACTTTCGCTCCGCCGATGATGGCGATCACAGGCTTGGTCGGCGCTTCCAGCGCCTTGGTAAGGGCATCGAGCTCGGCCTGCATGGTTCGCCCGGCATAGGCCGGCAGCTTGTGGCCGAGGCCCTCCGTCGAAGCGTGCGCGCGGTGCGCGGCGGAGAAGGCGTCGTTGACCCAGATATCGCCGAGCTTTGCCAGCTCCGCGACAAAGGCGGGGTCGTTCCTTTCCTCCTCCTTGTGGAAGCGGGTGTTTTCGAGGCAGAGGATGTCGCCGTCCTTCAGCGCATTGACGGCTTTCGCGGCGGGCTCGCCGACGCAATCCTCGGCGAACGCAACCGGCCTGTTGATCACTTTGGAGAGCGCTTCCGCCACGGGCTTCAGCGACTCCTTGGGATCGCGGCCCTTGGGCCGGCCGAAATGCGCGAGCAGGATGACCTTGCCGCCTTTGTCCGCGATTTCCTTGATCGTCGGCGCGACGCGCTCAAGGCGTGTGGCGTCGGTGACGCGGCCGTTCTCCATGGGAACGTTGAGGTCGATGCGCAGCAGCACGCGTTTGCCCTTCACGTCGACGTCATCGAGGGTGCGGAAGGATTTTGTCATGTTGCACTTTCTCCGTCATGCCCGGGCCTGTCCGGGCCATCCGCGTCTTTCTCTTCGGCGGCCAAGACGTGGATGGCCGGGACGAGCCCGGCCATGACGACAACGGCTATAAGTTACAGCAGCTTGCCCATTGCGACGGCCGTGTCGGCCATGCGGTTGGAGAAGCCCCACTCATTGTCGTACCAGGCCATCACGCGCACGAGGTTGCCGTTCATGACCTTGGTCTGGTCCTCATGGAAGGTCGACGAATGCGGGTCGTGGTTGAAATCGATCGAGACGTTCGGCGCGCTGGTGTAGCCCAGAATGCCCTTGAGCTGCTGCTCGCTGGCGCGCTTCATCGCCGCGTTGATTTCCTTCGGATCGGTGTTGCGCTTGGCGACGATCTTGAGGTCGACAACCGAGACGTTCGGGGTCGGCACGCGGATCGCAACGCCGTCGAGCTTGCCCTTCAGTTCGGGGAGCACCAGGCCGATCGCCTTCGCGGCTCCCGTGGAGGTCGGGATCATCGACACTGCCGCAGCACGGCCGCGGTAGAGATCCTTGTGCAGGGTGTCCAGCGTCGGCTGGTCGCCGGTATAGGCGTGGATCGTGGTCATGAAGCCGGTCTCGATACCGACCGTGTCGTTCAGCACCTTCGCCATCGGCGCAAGGCAGTTGGTGGTGCAGCTTCCGTTGGAGACGACGAGATGTTCCTTGGTCAGCCTGTCGTGGTTGACGCCGTAGACGATCGTCGCGTCGGCGTTGTCGGCGGGCGCCGAGACCAGCACGCGCTTGGCGCCAGCGGTCAGATGCGCGGAAGCCTTGTCCTTGGCGGTGAAGATGCCCGTGCATTCGAGCGCGATGTCGACGCCGAGCGCCTTCCACGGCAGCTTTGAGGGATCGCGCTCGGCGGAAACCTTGATCTTGCCGTTGCCGAGGCTGATCGAGTCGCCCTCGACGGTCACGGTACCGGGGAACCGCCCATGGACGGAGTCGAAGCGGAGGAGATGAGCATTTGTCTCGACCGGGCCGAGATCGTTGATGCCGACCACCTCGATGTCCTTGCGGCCGGACTCGGCGATGGCACGCAGCACGTTGCGGCCGATGCGGCCAAATCCGTTGATCGCGACGCGGACTGCCATGCTGGATTCTCCTTCTAAAAGCTGATGCCGCCCCGCGGGATTGCCCTCGCGAAGTTTTTACGGCGGAACGCCCGGTTCTGCCGGGCGGGGACGGTCAAGATGGGAAAGTTCCTAGTCCCTTTTCCCCGCAATCTCAACCAAATCAGTCCCTCAGCCCAAGCGTTTCAGGGCAGCGTTAACCGCAGCCTCGGCGGTAATGCCAAAGTGCTTGAAAAGGTCCTTGGCTGGCGCGCTGGCGCCGAATCCGTGCATCCCGATAAATTCACCATCGTGGCCGATGACCGCATCCCAGCCCCAGCGCACGGCCGCCTCGATGGCGATCTTGACCGGTGCGTTACCGATAATGGCCCTTTGGCGCTCAGCCGGCTGGGCTAGCAACAGCTCCAGCGCGGGCACCGACACCACCCGCGACGGGATGCCGCACTCGGCAAGCTGCTTCTGGGCATTAACCGCGATCTCGACCTCGGAGCCTGAAGCGAACAGCGAAACCTTGGCCTCGCCCTGGGCTGCAACCAGCTCGTAAGCGCCGTGCGCGCAAGGGTTGTCGTTCGGCGCCGTAGTGCGGAGCTGCGGCAGGTTCTGCCTGGTCAGCGCCAGCACCGTCGGGCCGTCGATGCGGTTCAGCGCCAGTTCCCAGCACTCCGCTACCTCGATGGCGTCGCAGGGCCGGAACACGCGCATGTTGGGCATGGCACGCAGCGCCGAGAGATGCTCGACCGGCTGGTGGGTGGGGCCGTCCTCGCCGAGACCGATGGAATCGTGCGTCATCACATAGATCACGCCGGTGCCCATCAGCGCGGAGAGCCGCATCGCGCCGCGAGCGTAATCGGTGAACACCAGGAAGGTCGCGCCGTTCGGCGCAAACCCACCATGCAGGAAAATGCCGTTCATGGCCGCTGCCATGCCATGCTCGCGCACGCCATAATGGATGAAGCGGCCCTTCGGAGTTTTGTGCGTGAAGGCGACCGCCGATTTCGCCTTGTTATTGTTGGAGCCGGTGAGGTCCGCGGAGCCTGCGACGAATTCCGGCATGGCCTCGACGATCACATCGATCGCGGCTTCCGAAGATTTGCGCGTGGCGGCGGTCATCGGCTTTTCCAGCAGCGCCTTCTTGTGCGCGCGCAGGGCTTTTGCGAGACCGGCCGGCCGCTCATGGCGTATGCGGCGCATGAATTCGTTCTGCTTGCGGTTCGAAAGCGTCGCGAACGCTTCCTGCCATTCCTTGCGAGCCGCCGCGCCGCGCTCGCCCGCCGCGCGCCAGGCCTTCAGCACGTCATCCGGCACCGAGAACGGTTCGAGCGAGATGCCGAGCTTCTCCTTGGCCCCTTTCAGCTCTTCGACGCCCAGCGCCTCACCATGGACCTTCGCGGTGCCGGCCTTGTGCGGTGCGCCATAGCCGATTGTGGTCTTGCAGGCGATCAGCGAGGGTTTGCCGGACTTCTGCGCACGCGCGATCGCGGCAGCAATGGCGTTCTGATCCTGGCCGTCGATCAACTCGGCAGCCCAGCCGGCCGACTTGAAGCGCTTCACCTGGTCGACCGAGTCGGCAATCGAGGTCGGGCCGTCGATGGAAATGCCGTTGTCATCGTAGAGTACGATCAGCTTGTTGAGCCGCCACACGCCGGCCATCGCGATCGCTTCCTGCGAAATCCCTTCCATCAGGTCGCCGTCGGACACCAGCACATAGGTATGGTGATTGACGACCTTCTTGGAGAATTCTGCCGCCAGCATCTTCTCCGCTAGCGCCATGCCTACCGCGGTCGCAATGCCCTGGCCGAGCGGGCCGGTGGTGGTCTCGACGCCGGAGGTCTCGAAATTTTCCGGATGGCCCGGCGTTTTGGAGCCGAGTTGGCGGAAATTCCTGATCTGATCGAGCGTCATGTCCTTGTTGCCCGTCAGATAAAGCAGCGCATAGAGCAGCATCGAGCCGTGCCCCGCCGAGAGCACGAAGCGGTC